>JBIKTO010000255.1:0-4801 GCA_044348065.1 Cyanobium sp. | reverse complement strand
GAGGGGAGCATCCAGGCCGGCGTGGTTGAGCAGATGGTGCACCAGGTGGGTGACGGTGGTCTTGCCGTTGGTGCCGGTGATTCCGATCCAGGGCACCCCAGCGCTGGCCCGCCAGGCCGCCAGCAGCTCCCCTTCCACGGGCACGCCGCGGCGGCGCAGCTCCTCCAGCACCGGGTGATCCCAGCGGATGCCGGGGCTCACCACCACGGCCTCGGCCGGGCTCGGAAGGCCGGCGAAGCTCTCCAGGGCCAGGGGGGTGGCCAGGGACACGCCGATGCCCTCTGCCTCCAGCTCCGCGGCCCGCTGGCGCAGCTCCGGGGTGTCGCGGCTCTCAAACAGGCGCACGCGGCGGCCCTGGTCGCGCAGCAGGCGGGCGGCGCCGATGCCGGAGCGACCCAGGCCGAGAATCACCGTCGCGGCGGTCGTCGGCGGCGTCGGATCGCTCACGGATCGCTCCTGAATCGTGCGCTGGGCCTGGGATCTTGGGAAATGGGCGATACTGGAATCGAACCAGTGACTCCTACCGTGTCAAGGTAGTGCTCTACCTCTGAGCTAATCGCCCGGCCGCGCATCCCGCTCTGGAACTTAGCAGCCGGCTCCGCAGCGCCCCTCTTCAGCGGCGCTCCAGCGCAATCCGCAGCCGTTCCCGCTTCGTCGGCTCGATCGCCAGGATCTCGAGCTCGCCCCGGTCGCGCAGCTGCACCCGCTCCCCCACCCGCAGCTCGCGGCTGGGGCTCGTCACCGGTTGCCAGTCGATCCGCACCTCCCCCTGGCGGATCAGCTCCGCCATGCGGCTGCGGGAGAGGGCGAAGCCTGCGGAGGCCACCGCGTCCAGCCGGCGGGAGGCCTCCACCGTGGTCAGGCGGCGGGGCGTGCGGGGCGGCGGCGGCTGCAGCGCCTCGAGCGGCTTGGCCTCGCAGCGCACCGGCACGCTGCGCACCAGCCCCTCGCGGCCGTCCAGGGCCGCAGCCAGCGGCGCCGTGAGGATCGCCCGGGCGCCCCGGTCACCCCGCAGCCAGAGATCGCCCAGATCCCCCTCCGGTGCGCCCATCGCCAGCAGCGCGGCGCGGAATTCCTCCGGCGCGGCGGGATCGAAGAGGAAATTGCCGGCCATCTCCAGGCCCGTCAGCTCCGGCGGCGGCGACGGCGGCTCCACCTCGCCGCGCCAGAGCAGCAACCGTCGCCGTTCGGCGCCGGGGTGCCCCCCTTCGCCGCGGAGCCGCAGCTCGCTGAGGGTGGCCAGATGCGCCTCGGCAGCCTCCCGCCGTTCGGGGGGCAGGAAGGGGGTCCAGCAGGGTTCCCAGGTGCGCAGCGCCCGCTCCGCCAGGGCGAGCAGGGGCTCCAGCGCGGCGGGCTCGCGGCCGCCCGGCAGCGGGTCTCGGGGCGTCGGCATGGCGTTCTCCCCTCGCCTCAGCCGTCCCCGAGCCGCACCACGGCCTTCGGGCGGGCCTGCTGCAGCAGGGACCAGGGCACCTCCGCCCCCGGGGCCGGATCGATCAGCAGCAGCCAGCAGCCCTCCTGGAGGCGGTTGCGCAGGGCGCGGATGCGGTCGTCCTGCTCGGAGCCGACGCTGGCGGCGGCGGCGAAGCTGCCCAGGAAGCCCGAGCCCATCCCCAGCAGGCCGCCGATCAGGGGCTGGCCCCAGGGGCCGGCGAAATCGAAGGTGTGCAGATCGGTGATCTGGGTGAAGGTGAGCCCGGCCAGGAAGCCGAAAGGGATCAGCCAGCGCACCATGGAGCGCTGCAGGCGCCGCCGGGCGGCCATGGCATCGAGCCGTTCCACCTCCCGGAGGGGCGTCTCGCCGGCGCCGATGATCAGCTGGGCCAGGGGCGCCGGCTGGCGGGCCGCCAGGGTGTCGCGCAGCTGCCGCAGCCGCTCCAGGTCGTCCAGCACCACCACCACGCTCTGGGTCACACGTTCGCTCCGGGGGACGGCACGGGGTCGCTCTCTACACTGCACCTCCGGCCCGCCCTCCGGGGCGCCCCGCCCTCTCCAGCCCCTTCTGGAGCGCCCCATTCCGCCGGATATGACAAAGGTTCTGGTTTCCGATCCCATCGATCAGACGGGCATCGACATTCTCTCCCAGGTCGCCCAGGTTGACGTGCGCACCGGCCTGCCGCCGGAGGAGCTGCGCGCGATCATCGGCGACTACGACGCCCTGATGATCCGCTCCGGTACCCAGGTGACAGCAGCCATCATCGAGGCCGCCGATCGCCTGCGCATCATCGGCCGGGCCGGTGTCGGGGTCGACAATGTCGATGTGCCGGCCGCCACCAGGCGCGGTGTGCTGGTGGTGAACTCGCCGGAGGGCAACACAATCGCCGCGGCCGAGCACGCCCTGGCGCTGATGCTTTCCCTCTCCCGGCACGTTCCCCACGCCCACGCCAGCACGATGGCGGGCGGTTGGGATCGCAAAACCTACGTCGGCAACGAGCTTTACAAGAAAACCCTCGGCGTCGTCGGGCTCGGCAAGATCGGCTCCCATGTGGCGCGTGTGGCCCGGGCGATGGGAATGGAGGTGGTGGCCTACGACCCGTTCATCTCACCGGAGCGGGCGCAGCAGATGCAGGTGCGGCTGCAGCCGTTGCCCCAGCTGTTCGCCGAGGCCGATTACATCAGCCTGCATCTGCCCCGCACCCCGGACACCGAGAACCTGGTGAACGGCGAGCTGTTGCGCACGATGAAGCCCACGGCCCGGCTGGTGAACTGCGCCCGCGGCGGCATCGTTGATGAGGCCGCCCTGGCGGAGGCGGTGGAGGCGGGGGTGATCGCCGGCGCCGCCCTGGATGTGTTTGCCAAGGAGCCCCTGGCGGCCGACTCGCCGCTGCGCGCCGTCAAGGAGCGGCTGGTGCTCACCCCCCACCTGGGAGCCTCCACCGAGGAGGCGCAGGAGAACGTGGCGATCGACGTGGCCGAGCAGATCCGCGATGTGCTGCTCGGTCTGCCCGCCCGCAGCGCCGTGAACATCCCGGGCCTGAACGCCGAGCTGATGGAGCAGCTCAAGCCCCACCTGCAGCTGGCGGAAACCCTCGGCCAGCTGCTCTGCCAGCTGGCCGGCGGCCAGATCAGCGACCTGGAGGTGCGCCTGCAGGGCGAGTTCGCCGCCCACCCGGCCCAGCCGCTGGTGGTGGCGGCCCTCAAGGGCGTGCTCTCCACCGCCCTGGGGGACAGCATCAATTACGTGAATGCCGCCCTGGAGGCCCGCGAGCGCGGCATCCACGTGCTCGAGGTGAAGGATGAGGCCAGCCGCGACTTCGCCAGCGGTTCGCTGCAGCTGGTCTGCCGTGGTGGCAAGGGCAGCCACAGCGTCACCGGTGCGGTGTTCGCCGATGGTGAGCTGCGCATCATCACGATCGACGAATTCCCGGTGAATGTGGCCCCCAGTCGCCACATGCTCTTCACCCGCCACCGCGACATGCCGGGGATCATCGGCCAGCTGGGCTCCCTGCTCGGGCAGCACAACGTCAACATCGCCTCGATGCAGGTGGGCCGCCGCATCGTGCGCGGCGATGCGGTGATGGTGCTCAGCCTCGACGACCCGATCCCCCCCACCCTGCTGGCCTCGGTGCACGAGATCAGCGGCATCCAGGAAGCCCATCCGGTCACCCTCTGAGGCCCGGCCGTGACCCCTGACTCCCCCGCTGCGGCGGCGGCCTGGTGGCGGCTGGAGCTGGCGATTCCACCGGAGCTGGAGGAATCGCTGCTCTGGAAGCTGGAGAGCCTGGGCATCCGGCGCCTGGCGGTGCACCACCGGCCCGAGGCACCCGGCGCGCGGGAGCTCGTGGGCTGGCTGCCGGAGCTGGATTGGCCGGCCGAGAGGCGCGAGGTCCTGGCGGCGGAGCTGGCGCTCCTTGGGGAACCCTTCGGCTGCGCGCTGCCGCCCCTGCGCTGGCAGCGCCAGGAGGAGGAGGACTGGAACGCCAGCTGGAAGCGCCACTGGCGGCCCGATCCGGTGGGGGAGCGGCTGCTGATCCTGCCCGCCTGGCTGGAGCCGCCCGCCGAGCATGCCGGCCGGCGGTCGCTGCGGCTCGATCCCGACTGCGCCTTCGGCAGCGGCAGCCATCCCACCACCCGCCTCTGCCTGGTGGCGCTGGAGCGGCTGGCCAGCGCCCGCGCGGGGGGGCTGGACGGGCTGCGGGTGGCCGACCTGGGCTGCGGCAGCGGCATCCTCGCCCTTGCGGCCCTGGAGCTTGGCGCGGCGGCGGCGGCGGCGGTGGACAGCGACCCGGTGGCGGTGCGGGCGACCCTGGCGAACGGCGCCCTCAACGGGCCTGCGGTGGCGGCCCGCCTGCGGGTGGCCGAGGGGTCGGTGGCGGCTCTGGCCGCCCTGCAGGACGCCCCGGCCGACCTGCTGCTCTGCAACATCCTGGCGTCGGTGATCGAGGTGCTTGTCCCGGAGTTCCAGACGGTGCTGGCCGCCGGTGGTGAGGCCCTGCTCAGCGGCCTGCTGGTGCGCCAGGCGCCGCGGCTCGAGCGGGTGCTGGCGGAGCACGGCTGGCGGGGGGAGCTGGCCGCCAGCCAGGAGAACTGGGGGCTGATGCACGTGAGGCGGGCGGCGACTGTCGCATAAGGCACGCTGATCGGTGCCCCCGATCAGATTGGCCTTCCCGGCCAGAACGCCGCGGATCGGCGGGAATGCCCCCCGGCGGATGTAGGAAGGGGCGGTCCTGCAGGCACCCCTCAGCGGCCGCCTGTGAGCCCCATCCCTTTCATGGCTTCCTACAAGGTCACCCTGATCAACGAGGCCGAGAGCCTCAACAAGACCATCGAGGTTCCCGACGATCAGTACATCCTCGACGCC
>JBIKTO010000254.1:0-4810 GCA_044348065.1 Cyanobium sp. | reverse complement strand
CCCCGCCGTGGCGGTCCATCGTCCAGGCGGTGGCTTCAAGATCCTGTTTGATCGGCGCGATCAGGGCATCCAGGCGCGGGTCGAGGACCGGGCAATGGTTCATGTTGACAATCCGATGCGACCCCCGCTGGTAGAAGCCGGCCCGCAGGCGGCCCTCCCTGCGCTCAAGCGGGATCACCGCCCGGTTGCGGTAGCCGAGGCCGGCCGGTGCCGGCAGCAGGGGGCGCAGGGGAAGATCCAGATCGGCGATGCGCCGCAGCGCTTCAGCCACCCGACGCTGCTTCCAGCGCTGTTGGGCGTCGTCCCGCAAGGCCTGGAGGCTGCAGCCCCCGCAGCGCTCCGCAAGGATGCAGGGAGGCCGCCGTCGATCCGCTGCGGGCTCGAGCAGCTCCAGAAGCTCGCCTAGCCAGTGGCGGCGGGCCTGGTGCCGCAGCCGCACCCGCAGGTGTTCCCCCGGCAAGCCACCTGGCACAAAGATCACCTGGCCCTGGTGGCGGCCCACGCCGCGCCCCTCCTGATCGAGGTCATCCAGCGCCAGCTCCAGAATCTGCCCCACCCGCAGAGACGAAGGGTCAAGGCTGGAGGAGCTGGTCATCACCCGGTCTGCGGCTGTGGCGACCCTATCGGGGCCTCTGCAAAGGGGCGTTACACCTTGCCCATTCTCCCTTGGTTGAAGGGATCTGATCGATAGGATGCCCCGGTCTGGTCCCTGCTCCATGAGCGTCGTTCGCGATCTGATCCTCCAGGCCGATGATCAGCTCCGCTACCCCACGGGCGGCGAGCTGCGCTCGATGGTCGATTTTCTCCGAGGGGGAAGCAGGCGCCTGGCGGTGGTGCGGGTCCTCACCGACAACGAGAAGAAGATCGTTGACGAGGCGGCCCGCCAGCTGTTCAGCCGCAAACCCGACTACGTGGCCCCCGGCGGCAACGCCTTCGGCCAGAAACAGCGCGCCCTGTGCCTGCGCGATTTCAGCTGGTATCTGCGACTGGTCACCTACGGGGTGCTGGCTGGGAGCACCGAGCTGATCCAGAACATCGGTCTGGTGGGGGCGCGGGAGATGTACAACAGCCTCGGCGTTCCCATGCCGGGAATGGTCGAGTCGATGCGCTGCCTCAAGGAGGCCTCGATCAGCCTGCTGGGCGGGGAGGAAGCCACCATTGCCGCCCCCTACTTCGACTTCCTGATTCAGGGCATGCAGACCAGCACCTGATTCCTGGGTGCCCTGGACGGTGATTACTTGTCTCATCCGCGTCCCGTACCTGGTCTTGCCTTGCGTGCCAGCTGCTTTTCGTGAGACGGTCGGATCCTGACTTCTGGTGTCAGCGGCAACCCCTGGCTTCGCGCCCGGTGGAAGAGTCCACCGGGTTTTTTTATGGATTCGAGCGCTTTGGATCACCAGGCAAGCGCGCCTCACAAGCGCCCCAGCCAATCGAGAATCAATCGTGTTCAAGTGTCGCATCCAAGACTTCTAGCAAGTCTGATATTGCGTCTCGAAAGAGCGCTCTGCGAACACTCATGGCGGTCCTCTTCGGGTTTCGATCCCGGCGCCACCGCTTGCCCATGAACAAAACCGCCGGGACTGGCAGAGTAGTCCCGATTGTCTCTATCAAGACTTGTAATTGGTCTCGATAAGAGTCCCAGCCGGTTTCAGTGGAATCTTCGTCACCCGGCCCTTGATGCCCCCCTTTTCACCGCCGGCTCCCGGCTCAGCAGACCTCCCAGGCCTTTGCGGATCTGTGTCATAGACAGATGCGCAGGGCTCGAAACCCTTGTTACTACAGGCCCTCTTTTGGACTGGACAACCTGGGTGCTGGACAATAACTGTCCAGTGGGGCGGTGAATCCGGGGTGGGCATCGGCTGCCGTTCTGGAAGCGTTGACGGTTGCGCGCTGGCGCGCCCCAGCTGCCGGGATCCTGGAAGGAGCGTGTTCGGCCCCCTCAACAGTCCCAGTGGGGAACGCCACCAGGGCGCTGCAGATGAAATCCTCGATTTTTATCAATCTTGGCTGTCGTGGCTGCGAACCGGCATGAGTCCTATGCATGGTCTTGATTGAGCCTGGTGTTCATTCTGTGCATCGCCGCCAGGGGCCTCGTGTCTGCCCTGCCAGGGAAGGCCGCTCAGGGTATTCAGTCGCCACCTCGAGTCCGACAATGAACCCATTTGTCTCAGGTTGGACTCAGTGTCAGTCTTGTATCGAGTCTGAGATGCGACGCGTTAACGGTCGGTCGGGCGGTTCCGGTACAGCTCCTTGAGCAGCTGGTAGGCCTCATTCAGCCGGCGCATTGCCTCCGCTGATCCGCCCGCATCCGGGTGGTGACTGAGGGCAAGCTCCCGATACGCCTCGCGAATCTGGGCCAGGGAGATCGCCTGCCCCGCGTCCGTCGGCAGCTGCAGCAGCTTCAACGCCCCTTGCACAGTCATGGTGTGCTCCAGGGTCTGGAAGGAGGTGCCCTGGGCCCGCTTGCGGAAGCGGTGCATGAAGCGATGAATCAGGCTGGGGATGCGCACCGCCAGCGTGGCCGCGCTGAAGGGATCCTCCAGCACCCCGGCGGTCACGATCACCCGCTCCAGGCTTGGGGGGGCGTCGCTCCAGCGGGGCACCACCTCCCGCATGGCGCGGCATGCTTCCCCCCAGCCGAAGCGCCGACCCTCACTCTGGTCGCACGAGGGCCAGATGTCCCGCGCCAGCCAGATCATCGCCGCCTCAACAACACGGGCGTTGGCCTCGCTGCCGTAGAGACCCAGCCAGTGCTCTCGCACCTCCTGCAGGGCCTGTTGCGCCACTGCGGCCGATAGCTGCGGCAGGGGTGCCAGCGGTGCCGCCGGCGACGGCCGATCGCTCCTCAGGCTCTCGCGCATCTCCCCGGAGCGACGGCGCACGAAACCCGGCAGATCGATGCCGCCGGACCTGGGTGCCTCCTCCGGCGGATCGAGCCGATCCTCGGGGGTCGCAAACGGATCCAGGCCCAGATCCAGGGCCGCCCGCCCCACCAGCACCAGGGAGGTCTGGTCGTCGATCTCCTCCCTGGTGCCACTCTCCTCGTCCTCGCCGGCCTCCCTGAAGGATTCCCCCTCCTCCTGGGGAACGCGGAACAGCTCCTCAAGCAACTGCTCCAACACCCGACCACGGCTGCGCAGGCCGAGCTCCTCCTTCAGGCGGTCGATCTGCTCAACCAGATCGGTGGCCAGGGTCACGGCGATCCGCTGGTTGGCATCCCCTCCCTTGTCCGCCAAGTCGCACCTCCCTCAGCGGTTAATCCTGCGGTGGCGGCTGGCCGTCATGGTTGGGGCCAGCCCTGCATCTGGCGCCGCTGGGCGTCGATGGCCCGACGGTAGCGATCCACGTAATCGTTGCCAGTGACCGGGGGGGGAGCCACCAGCGGCAAGCTCGGGCGCAGGGGCCGAACCGGTGGACTGCTGGGAAGGTAGGGCGGGGGAATCAGGGGTCGCAGGCTTCCATCCCCGCGGCCGGCCGTGGCCCCCGTCCCCGCCGGTGGCGGCGGGGGGCTCGCAGGAGCAGTGGCCGGCTGGCTCAGACGGGCCAGCTCCAGCTGTCGCTCCCGCTCCCGCAATCGGGCCAGCTGACTGGCGGGGACCACACTCAGCAAATGCCCGGGGGTGGCATCCGCCGGATAGACCATGCTCACCTTCACCGAGCTGATCACCCCGGGCTGCAACTGCAGGCTGGCCAGGGAGAGGCTCTGGCCGGAGCGCAGGCCCACGTGCACATCCTGCCGTCCCTCCGGGGTGAGGATCTCCAGGGAGCCGCGAAAAGCCGTGAAATCCTGGCCACCGCTCGGGGAGGGATGGCTCATCACCAGCTCATAGGGACCATTGCCGGCGAGCCTGAGATCCAGGTCAAAGCGCACCCCATAGGTGCCGACGTTGTCGAGGGAGGAATCGATCATCCTGCTCACCAACGGGTTCACCTGCACCTCCCCGGTGCCGAACTCATGGCGATTCGTGCTGGTGAGCGGCACATGCAGGGGGCCCTGACGCACCAGATCGTGCTGGAGGCCAGCCCGGTAGGCATCCCCCAGGGCCACGCCGCCCACCCGCGAGAAAATCGAGCGATTGTTGATCTCTGGGATTCGAGCCAGATAAACCCGGCCGGGGGCCAGCTGGCCTGAATCGAGCACCGCCAGCACCTCGTCGTCGCTGCCGTCGCGCTTGGCGGCCACCACGGCCATCTGGAAGGGGCCGTCGCTGTGGCCCCGCAGCAGGGCGTTGGCGATCCCCAGGGCCGGCAGGCGGGTGGAGAACAACACCAGGCGGCTGCGGGCTGGAATGGTGATCTCCTCGCTCAGGCGCGGGTCCAACCTGCCCCGCAGCATCTGCACCGCCGTGGCGTCTCCCGGTCCGGTGTTCCAGGGCCGGACCCCCAGGGGCTTGACCCCCATCAGATTGTTCGCCAGGTAGGGCGCCTCGAAACTGTTGCGCACCGCTCCGGTCTGGAAGCGGATGTGCACGGGCTGCACGCCGGGGTTGATCAGAACCGTGGCCAGGGTGAGTTCGGGTCGACGTCCACCGACTCCGCCCGCCCCGCGGCTGGGGGGGTAGTACTTGTGATGGAGGTGCAGCCCGAATTCACCGTTGAAGGTGAATTCCGCATTGCGCAGCCATTGGCCCGTTTCGGCGGCGAGGGCCTGGCCCGGAGCCGTGTTGATCAGGATGCCGGGGCCTTCCACCTCCTCAGGCTGATTGGAGTGGAGAACCGGCACGTTGTTGAAGCTGCCGTTCAGAGCCCGGGCCCTCTGGCCCGCCATCAGGGCCACGTAGGCCGCAGCGGGGCGAAACTCCAGCAGGGG
>JBIKTO010000253.1:0-4823 GCA_044348065.1 Cyanobium sp. | reverse complement strand
CGACGGTGAGGACCTGTTCATCCACAACGAGGTGCACCGCTGCCGCGGCCTGCGCAAGCTGCATCTCGAAACCGCCCGCCTCGGCGCCGGCCTGCAGATCCTGCACTGCGTGCTGTTCCCCGATCCCTGCTACGACCTGCCGGTGTTCGGCGCCGACATCGTCGCCGGCCGTGGGGTGGTGTCGGCGGCGATCGTCGATCTCTCCCCCGTCGGCGAGGCCCTTCCCGCCTCGCTGGAAGCAGCCCTGGCCGCCCTGCCGC
The DNA here is from genome assembly GCA_044348065.1 of Cyanobium sp. GTDB lineage: Bacteria > Cyanobacteriota > Cyanobacteriia > PCC-6307 > Cyanobiaceae > Cyanobium. The sequence continues at coordinate 4,563 of JBIKTO010000253.1, read as the reverse complement.
GCCCACCCTTCTCCCAGCCCCGGCCCCTGCCGGACTGGGGCGCGATCTTCTCGCCCCACGTGCTGTTTGTGCGCCCCGCCTCGTCGGAGGAGGAGGGCTGGTTCATCGACACCGTCGCCGCCTTCCTGGGGGTGCTCGCCACGGCGGCCGCCACCGCTGAACCTCAGGATCCGGAGGATCCGGCTACGGTGAGCCGCTGGCAGGGGCAGCTCCTCTATTGCAGGCAGCAGAAGAAGAACGACAAGACGCGGCGCGTGCTCGAGAAGGCGTTCAGCCCCCCGTGGGCCGATCGTTACATCGAGGCCCTGCTGTTCGACGACCCGCCCGCGCCCTTGCGCTCGGCCTGATCGCCCTGGCGGCCGCCGCCGCCGGCCTGGTGGCGTATCAGCGGCTGCGGCCCCCGGCCCGCCGCCCGGCGCCGCCGCCCGCCGCCAAGCTGCGCAGCCAGCCGGAGGGGGTGGCGGCCCTGGGACGGCTCGAACCCCATGGCGACATCCGCACCCTGGCGGCCCCCACCAGCGACAAGGGCTCGAGCCCGCGCATCAGCCAGTTGCTGGTGGAGGAGGGGCAGCGGGTGAGCCGCGGCCAGCTGCTGGCGCGGTTTGATTCCGGGCCCAGCCAGCGCGCCGAGGAGGAGCTGCTGCGCACCCGCATCGCCAACCTCGGCCGCCGGATCGCGATCGCCGGCCGCGACCTCAACCGCTACCGGCGCCTGGCTGGCGCCGGCGCCTTCCCCACCGCCTCCCTCGACCTTCAGGAGCAGGCCTTTCTGGAGTTGCAGGGGCAGTTGGAGCTGGCCCGTGCCGAGCTGGTGCGGGTGGGCGTGGATCGCATCAACACGGAGCTGCGCGCCCCGATCGATGGAACGGTGCTGCGGATCAGCGCCCGGGTGGGGGAGAGGCCGGGGGACGAGGGCATCCTCGACCTGGCAGACAGCGACCGCATGGAGGCGCTGCTCGAGATCTATGAAAGCGACATCAATCGTGTGCGGCTGGGGCAACGGGCCATCATCACCAGTGAGAACGGTGGCTTCCAGGGAAGCCTGGCCGGCACCGTGAGCCGCATCAGCCCCCAGGTGCGGCAGCGGCAGGTGCTCTCCACCGATCCCACCCGCGATGCCGACGCCCGCATCGTCGAGGTGCGCCTGCGGCTGGACCCGGAGGATGCCCAGCGGGTGCGGGACCTCACCGGGCTGAAGGTGATCGCCCGCCTGGAGCCCTGATCGCCGATGGGCAACCCCTGGTCCCAACGACGCATCCCCCTGGCCTGGCTGCTGCTCACCCGCCAGCCGGGCCGGCTGGCCGTGGCCCTGGCGGGCATCGCCTTCGCCGGGATCCTGATGTTCATGCAGCTGGGATTCCGGGACGGGTTGTTCGATGCCAGCGTGGTGATCCACAAACGCTTCGACGCCGACCTGGTGCTGATCAGTCCGCGCACCACCAGTTCGGTGGGGATGGCCCCCTTTCCCCGACGGCGTCTGGTGCAGGCGATGGCCGATCCCCAGGTGACGGGCATCACGCCGGTGCACTGGAACCTGCTGCTCTGGCGCAATCCGAAGACGCGTCTGACCCGCTCGATCCTGACGCTCGGCTTCGAACCCGGCGATCCCCTGTTCACCGACCCGGGCCTGGCCGAGAAGGCGAAGCTGCTCACCCAGGAGGGCCGCATCCTGTTCGATGAACTCTCCCGTCCGGAGTTCGGGCCGATCGCCCAGATGATGCGGCAGGAGCAGGTGGTGGAGACGGAGGTGGCCGGCAAGCGCGTGCGGGTCGCGGGGTTGGTGGCCCTGGGGGCGTCCTTCGGCGCGGACGGCAACATGCTGGTCAGCCGCGAGACCTTCCTCAACCTGATGCCAGGCACCCCAGCGGGCAGCATTGAGCTCGGACTGGTGCGCCTGGCCAGGGGTGCCGATCCCCTGGAGGTGGCCCGGCGCCTGCGACGGTTGCTGCCCGAGGACGTGACGATCCTCACCAAAAAGGGTTTCGAGAACTTTGAGAAGGATTACTGGCGCTCCAGCACCGCCATCGGCTTCATCTTCACCCTCGGTGCGGCGATGGGTTTCGTGGTGGGGTGTGTGATCGTCTACCAGATTCTCCATTCCGACGTCAGCGATCATCTGCCGGAGTACGCCACCTTGATGGCGATGGGGTATCGCCTCACCAGCCTGCTGGGGGTGGTGGCCCGGGAGGGCCTGCTGCTCGCCGCCCTGGGCTACATCCCCGCCTGGCTGGCGGGTCAGGGGCTTTACGTGCTGGTGCGGGCCGGCACCCGCCTTCCCGTCACCATGCAGGCTGACCGCTCCGTGCTGGTTTTTGCCATGATCTGGGCTATGTGCATGGCTTCCGCCCTGATGGCGATGCGCAAGCTCGCCGATGCCGATCCGGCGGAGATCTTCTGAGGCCATGAGCGCCACGGCCCTCACCTCCGCCCCCGTCGCCGCCCTGCACCAGCGCAGCGGTGGCCATGGGGGCGGCGCCCTGGGCCCGGGCGATGGCAAACCGCCGGAGGGCGGCGGCGGCGCGGCTCCTGCGGTGCGGGTGTGCGGTCTCAACCACTGGTTCGGCAGCGGCGCCATGCGCCGCCAGGTGCTGCAGGGGGTCGACCTGTCGATCCGTCCGGGGGAGGTGGTGCTGCTCACGGGCCCCTCCGGCTGCGGCAAGACCACTCTCCTCACCCTGGTGGGGGCCTTGCGGCAGGTGATGGCCGGCTCGCTGGAGGTGCTCGGCCAGGAGCTGCAGGGGTCCAGCCGGGCCGAACGCCAGCGGTTGCGCCGCCGCATCGGCATGATCTTCCAGGGCCACAACCTGCTGCGTTGCCTCACGGCCGAGCAGAACGTGCAGATGGGGGCCGATCTGCTGGAGGGCATGAGCTATCGGGCCCGCCGCGATGTGTCGCGACAGTGGCTGCGCTCGGTGGGCCTGGGGGACCACCTGGCCAAGCTCCCCCATGACCTCTCCGGTGGCCAGAAGCAGCGGGTGGCGATCGCCCGCGCCCTGGCGGCCCGGCCGCGGCTGCTGCTGGCCGATGAACCCACCGCCGCCCTCGACAGCCGCACAGGCCGGGAAGTGGTGGATCTGATCCGAGGCCTGGCCCGCGATCAGGGGATCTCGGTGCTGATGGTCACCCACGATCCCCGCATTCTTGACATCGCCGATCGCCTGCTGCGGATGGAGGACGGGCAGCTGATCGAAGCCGTGCCGGGCGACCGGCTGCTGGGCGACGGGCGACCGTCGGTGGACGACCGCCCCGGCCCCTGAGGCCCGGTTCAGTAGGGTGGCCTGATCACTCCCATCAGGACCGCCGCCCGCATGTCCAAGCGCAGGAACCTCAAGAAGGAAAAGCAGGAGCGCAACCGCGCCTACGCCCGCAAGTTCAAGAAGCGCAAGCTGCGCAACGACGGCCGCGGTGAAGGGGCCGGCAATGGCGTCACCGGTACGGCCAACAACGGCGGTGCTGCCGACTGAGCCAGCGGCCATGGTTTCCCAGGGGACCCTTCGGGGTCCCCTTTTTGGCGTCTCCCCCCGGTTCCGGGCCCCCCCCCCCCCCCCCCCCCCCCCCCCCCCCCCCCCCCCCCCTGGCCCCGATCTTCGCCCCGCGTTCCGGCCTTCCGCCCATGTTCCTGAGCGTTGTCATCCCCACCTACAACCGTCTGCCGATCCTGCGCAAGTGCCTGCTGGCGCTGGAGCGTCAGCGCCTCGAGCCGCCCGTGCGGGGTTATGAGGTGGTGCTGGTGGACGACGGCTCGACCGACGACACGGTGCGCTGGCTGGATGCCCATGCCACCCAGCTGCCCCACGTGCGCCTGATCCGCCAGGAGCATGGCGGTCCGGCCGAGGGCCGCAACCGCGGGGTGGAGGCCGCCCGCGGCGAGGTGATCGTGTTCATCGACAGCGATCTGGTGGTCACCGATGGCTTCCTGCTCTGCCACGCCCGCGCGCTGGAGCACCACTGGCGGCGCCGGGGCGATCGCCTCTGCTTCACCTACGGCGCCGTGATCAACACCGCCAACTTCGAGGATCCCACCAGCGAGCCCCACAAGCCCACCGATCTCTCCTGGGCCTACTTCGCCACCGGCAATGTGGCGATCGACCGGCAGCTGCTGCTGCGCAGCGGTCTGTTCGACACCAGCTTCCGCCTCTACGGCTGGGAGGACCTGGAGCTCGGGGAGCGGTTGCGGCGCCAGGGGGTGCGGCTGATCCGCTGCCCCGAGGCGGTGGGCTACCACTGGCATCCGGCCCTGAGCCTGGAGCAGATTCCCGATCTGGTGCGCGTGGAGCGGGAGCGGGCGAAGATGGCGCTGGTGTTCTACCGAAAACACCCCACCCGTCGGGTGCGTTTCATCATCCAGTACACCTGGCTGCATCGGCTGCTGTGGGAGCTGCTCACCCTCGGGGGGCTGTTGAACGAGCGCAGCCTCCGGCCCGTGCTGAGCTGGTTGATCCGCCGCGGCCAGAGTGCGCTGGCGATGGAGCTGCTGCGGCTGCCGCTCAACCGGCTGGGGGTGCGGGCCCTGTTCGCCGAAGCCCGTTCGGCCGTTTGATAGGTTGCTTCGGTCCCCAACAC
>JBIKTO010000252.1:0-4825 GCA_044348065.1 Cyanobium sp. | reverse complement strand
TGGCCAAAAAATTATTCCTAATTCTGCCACCATTTGCACTGTACCTGGAACAGTAATCACTTATAGCATTACTGGGCCCACATCCTTCAGCAACGGTGGTATCGTGTCTGTTGGCGGCTCCAGCTCATCAGGTATACCTACCGCATTACAAGGCGCCACTAGTGTATTTGGGCTTCCTTCTGCTTACGTCTCTGGAACCCCAATTGTCAGCAGTGCCACCTTCGCCAACCAAACTCTGGCATCCCTTGGATTTACGATCAGCTCTGGCCCGCTCGGTGTCTGGGCTCTTAATGGCACCAGTGAAACCATTCAGGTATTCCTTGGCCCCCCTTCTCCATCAGGAGCCGCCGTCCCCGGCCCTCTGCCCCTGCTGGGCGCCGGAGCCGCCTTCACTTGGAGCCGCCGCCTGCGCAAGCGCATCGCCGCTCCTGGGATCGCGACGCCTCAGGCCTGATGGCGACCCTGAGTTTCATTCCCGTTCGCAGCCCTGCCATCGGCGGGGCTTTTTTGTGGCCGCCGGGAGCGGCGATTCCTTCCCTTAGCGCCTGGCGCAGCCCTCCAGCATCGGGGCCAGCTGCAGGGGAGCCGGATGCCATTCGCTCCAATCCCCCCCCCTGGAGCCCTTGCCTACACCTGCCGCGTCCGGGTTAACGCAGCACAGGGTGATGGAGAAGCTGCAGCCATCGGCAAGTTGTTTGGCCTTGCGGGCCGTGGTTTCCCAACCCCACGTTCGATTCAGGTCGGGTTGTTGCGCGACAGTCGACGCTTCAACTCCGCTTCGGCATGAGTGGGCAGCGGCCCTATCGTGGCCGGTGTCAACATGGCAAGTCTGCCCATGACCGAGCCGCTCGTTCCCCCCAGTTCGACCGAGCTCGAAGACCTGCTCAGGCCTCTGGCTGCGCAGCTGATCTGGTGGCAACCGGCTGACATTTCACTGCGCAACCCCGATCGGGTGATCGCCCAGGTTCTTGATCTCGGCACGTTCGAGGCTGGCCAGAGGCTGCGTCATGTGTTCGGCGACCGGCGCCTGGCCCAGGTGCTGCAACGGGCCGAGGCCGGCTGGTTCTCGCCCCGCTCCTGGAACTATTGGCAACAGAAACTCGGCCTGGCACGCTCAGGGGCCGTTCCACCACTGCCTCGGCGCCACTTCGGGGGTTGTGATGGGAGTCATCACGCTGCCGATTGAACCTGTTTAGCCCACACCTTGAAATCCTGCCTGAGCGGCAGCAGCGCCTCAGCCGAGCGCTGCCCTGGATGAATACGGCCCTCGTGCTGCAAGACCAACCCGAAACCCTCACGCTGCTCACCTCTGCCGATCAGGCGCAGACCGGCGTGAAGGTGTCGTTCTTCGGTGGCCTGACGATCGGCCGCGTGGCCGATCCGGATTACACCCTGGATCGGGTGGCGCTGTTGGCCTCCCCACACGATCTGCTGGCGACCAAGCTCAAGGTGTTGCTGCAGCGGGCGGAACGGAAGGACTATGAGGATGTAGCCACCCTGTTGGCTGCCGGCCTGGCGCTGAGTGATGGCCTGGCGGCGGCTGGAGCAGGCCGTTCTGGCCGTTGATCGAATCCCCAGCCTGGAGCGCATCGGCAGTGAGCTGGGGCCATCGCAGCCCTGAAGTGCCCCGTCAGCCCGCCCAGATCTCCTCCAGATCGATCGCCAGCCCAGGGAACTGGGGATCTCCATCGAGACGCGTCGCCGCTTCCAGGCGCCGCTGCGGGGCCGGCGGATCCGCCAGCGGACCCCAGATCTCCACCGCCCGCTCCGCTGGGATCAACAGCCAGCCCAGGAGGGCGCCGTTGCGCTGATAGTCGGCCATTTTCTGGCGCAGGGCGTTGAGGCTGCGGGGCCCTTCATCGCAAGGGCTGGCGAGCTCCACCACCAGATCGGGGCAGAGGGGGGCGAAACCGCGGCGCTGCTCCGCCGTCAGGGCCTGCCAGCGATCCAGATCTACCAGCGAGACATCGGGGCTGAGCACCGAGTCGTCCGGCAGGCGGAAGCCGGTGGAGCTGTCGAACGCCTTCCAGCCGCCGGTCGCACGGGCCCACGTCTGAATCTGAAAGGCCAGAGCGGCGTTGCGGGCGCCGGTTTCACTTCCGGTGGGGGTCATGCAGATCAGGGAACCATCGGCGGCCAGCTCCAGCACCGCGTCGGGGTTGGCCTGGCACAGCTCGGCGAACTGCTCGGGGCTGAGCCGCAGGCTGCCGCTGAGGATGAGCGGCAGGGTGATCGACCCGAACGACTGCTCCGGGCCCAGCAGCCCGGGTGAGGTCTGCGGGGAGGTGGGCGGCGCTTCAGAACTGGCTGGGGCGAGCATGAGCCCGGCGATCGTGCAGGGTTGCAGGCTAAGGGCGGTTGCGGCAGGGGGGACCCGCAACAGCTGCCCAGGCCGGGGCTGAGCCGCCTGCCGATGCAACGGCCCAGACAACCACAGCTGAACCGTGGTGGCATTGATACGCCGCGGTGAGGTGTGGGTGGCACGCCTCAACTCCAATCAGGGGCGCGAGATCAGCTTCGCCGTGGTTATTGCCAGGCCTGTGCTGGCGAGCAGAACAGGATCCCGCCGCCCCGGCTCAGACGTTTAAACTATTGGCTAAACACTCGGCAACCGATGGCCTGTCAGCTCCCTCGCCAGGATCTGCGCCGCTGGGGGAATTCCCTCGGAGTGCGCTTGCCCGCCGCCATCGCCCGTGAGGCCCGGCTTCACGACAACCAGACCGTGGAGCTGAAGGTGGTGGCCGATGGCGTGCTGATCCGGCCCGTCCAGCCCCGGCTCTCCCTGGCGGAGCGACTGGCCGCCTACACGCCCATGGAAGGCGAGCCCACCGAAGCGATGACCTGGGATTCCATCGGCACCGAGGTCATCGAATGACCCCGCCGCGGCCCTCAGGCCCCTGGGTGCCGGATCGGGGAGAGGTGATCTGGATCGACCACAACCCCCAGGCCGGACGGGAGAGGAAGGACCACCATCCCTTTCTGGTTCTCTCCACCGGCCCCTTCCATGCCTCTGTTGGGTTGGTGGTGGGATGCGCCATGACCTCGGCGGCCTACAACCGCGGTTCCTCCCTGGCGGTGGATCTGGGGCCGATTCCCGACCGGCCGCAGGCCCATAGCTATGTGCTCTGCCACCAGATCAAGTCCTTCGATTGGAAGGCCCGGGGGGCCCGCCCCCATCCCATGGGCTCCCTCAACAACGACAAGCTGGACCAAGTGCTGGAGATCGTGGGGCAGATCCTGGGATTCGTGGAGTAGCGCGCCAGGGGCAGCGCAAAACTGTTGATGCTCCTGCCCCGTGGCCATCGACGTGCTGGTGGGCTGGCAGCCGCCAGCCTGGCGGCCAGTGTCAGCAATCTGGAGGACAGTTTGCGCATCCTGGATGCGCTCCATATCCCCACGGCTACCCCGATAGCCTGTGCGATGGGGCCCCGACCGACCACTTCGGCCGGCTTCAGAGCGACGACGCCCTCTGCCATGCCCGTTCGATCGTTGACGCCGCGGGTGGGCCCGTTCGGCAGCTACGGCCGGGTCGATACTGAGGGCAAACCCGGTGCTGACGGCCTGCTGCTGATGGGTGGCGGTGGAGGGCCAGCGGCCCGCCAGTGCAGATCCAGACGGCCGATGCGAGCCAGGCCGCGAAGGCTCAGGCGCCCCCGCGAAGCAGCAAGGAAATCGCCTGCAAGGAGCACCAAGAGCCGCCTGTGCCAATCGAGAAAGCGTCCAGCGAAGCGGGAAAGACACAGGGGAGGGGAGGTAGATCGATAAGACATTGTTTAGCGTCCAGTGAAATCTCTTGATCAGCTTGCCAGCCAATTATCAAGAAAGTTTGCCGCCACTTCTATTCCTTTGGCATTATTATTGAGCTCTTGCTCGTCCAAGTCCATACTTAACGCCAATTTATTTGATGGCGGTTCAGATCCTGACGTTGTTCCAGGAAGCTTGTCTGAGCCAGGCACAGTCGTGGGGGGTGGAACTTGTGCCCCAAACGGATCATTAGACTCCATATCGTCAACCTCGATCTGCACCAGCGCTGATGCTCTAGCCTCGTTGTTTTCGATGCGTGGATCATCTGATTTTGACGGGAATGAATTTCTTTTGGCGGCAGCCCCTGTTTGGAGTCCATTTCTTGATTTTGGCGCCAACTCTTTCTATGCCTATGCGATTAATCCATCCTATACGGCTGGTCAGCTATTTCCAGGAAGCGTAATCTTCAACGGTGCGTATCTTGACGCCCAGGCCTTCACAACCCAAGGCCAGGCGGTCACCTCGTTCAACCAGAGCACTTTCGAAATCATCGATGTTTACCTTGGACCTTCTTCCACCGAGGTTCCAAACCCTATGCCGTTATTCGGCGCTGGTGCGGCCTTCGGCTGGAGCCGCCGCTTGCGTCGGCGCACAACCGTCCCTGTCATCACACCACCCCAGGCCTGATTCCCATCCCGGCCTGCAGATCAGCAGCTTCAACACCTGCAGAGCCCGCTGGGCCGCTCCGCCCGCCGTTCCAGCAGCATCGATGCCGAATAGCTCCAAGCGCTCAGCCGCGGGGATCGGGAATCCTGAGGGAAGGGATTCAAGAAGGCGCTTCCTGACACAGGAAAAACCACCGCAGGCGTTCTACTTCAGACCCATCGAAGTGAGCAATCTGCTTCCGGCGGATTCCAGGCGCATTGCCGAACGCAACCAGCGCGACGCCGATCTGCCCGGTGATTTCGCCGATCAAGCGACTTCTTGATTACCCAGCTCCCTCCGTGCGGCCCAGGACTGGGCCGTAGACTGGTACACAGATATCAGTCAGGCCATGGCACGCAGCGCGATCCAGTTCCAG
>JBIKTO010000251.1:0-4827 GCA_044348065.1 Cyanobium sp. | reverse complement strand
TAGGCCTCAGGGGTTTCATGAACCTCGGCGGCGGGCACGCGCTCGGCGGTCTGCAGCTGCTGGCTGAGTTGCTGCTCGAGGCGGTCGAACAGTTCGAAAGGAGAGGAAGAACGGCGGCTGAGCATGGTTCGAATGGCGTGGAGGGCATCGCCCCCGGTGCGTTCACTGTCGCGGCAAGCAATCGCTGCCAGAAAGCGGCGAACCGAACCGATCGATACGGGCCTCACCACCAGGGTTCGGAGCACCGAATCGAGCGGACGGGGAACCGAATCGGCCACCGTCGTTTTAACTTCTCGTATGGCCGTCCACCCTGGAGTGCCCCACCCACCCGTGCCGCCGGAGTCGGCCTGGCGCAAACCCTGGGGCGTCTACGTTTTTTACTTCGGCCTGGGAGCTGGGCTGTATGGCAGCTGCATTGCGCTGCAGGAGGTTGTTGTTCGCGGTACCCCCACGGCCGATTGGCTCGCCTTCAGCGCCGGAATCCTGGCCCTCACGATCCTCAATCTCCAGCACGAGATCCTGCACATCCATGGCGATGGCCTCGATAGCGCCGCTGATGCTGCATGGTTGAACCTCGCCAGTCTGGTGACCGGCATGAATGCCCAGCAGTGGCATACCCATTACAGCCACCATGCCTTCACGGGTGAATACGCGGGGCAGCTCATTCAGAAGCGCGCCATCAACACCTCCCATCAGCGCCCGGAGCTCCTGAGCGATGGCGCGATCAATGGGGAGCGACTGATTGACAAAGACCTCGATGATTACATCGGCATGCTGCGTCGTGATGGTCTGTTGCGAGCCATCGCTTCCGTTGCGGCGCCCCTGCGTGGCCTGGCGACCCTGCTGCCGTTTCTGATCACCATCCCGGCCTTCCATCTGATGATGGTGGCCATCAGCACTTTTCGGGCTTTGAGTCAGCGCCAGTGGCTGCAGGCCCTGTTTCCCGGGCTGGGGCTGGCATTGCTGGTGGCCCTCACCGGGGTGCGGTGCGCCCTGATCACGAGCGTGGTGTTCAGCACGTTCTTCATGGTTCACATCGCGGCCTTCCACATCCCCACCAGCTCCCAAGGCAAGGGATACAGCTACTGGCAGCAGCAGGTGCTCCAGACCCGCAACCTCGCCCATGCCCGTTCACCGCTGATGCGGCTGCTCACCTGGTACGCGGGCTACCACCTCGGCCACCACCTCTGGCCCAGGGTGCCGATGCCGAATCTGCCTGGCCTCGATGCCTTGGCGAGTGAGGTCGCCAGCCAGTGGCAGTTGCCGGAGGAGCAGCAGCAGGTGAGCCTCGCCGAGGGCCTGAGGCTATGGGTGAAGGAAGCCTGGAGCCTCGCGGGGATGCACGGATGAGGGCTTCGGCGCTCCTGCTGGGGATGGCGCTGGCCCTGGCGCCGGCCGCCGCCTGGGCCCATGCCGAGGCCCATCCGGGCGGTGGCTTCGTGGCCGGCTTTCTGCATCCGATCCAGGGGCTGGATCACGTGGTGGCGATGGTGGCCGTGGGGCTGTGGGGGGCGGTGCTCGGTCCGCCGGCCCTGTGGGTGCTGCCGGTGGCGTTCCCGCTGGTGATGGCCTTCGGCGGGCTGCTGGCCCTGCTCGGGGTGCCGATTCCCGGGGTCGAGATCGGCATCGCCATTTCGGGCCTGGTGATGGGCCTGATGGTGCTGTTCGAGCTGCGGCCGCCGCTCTGGCTGGCGGCGCTGATCGTTTCCGCCTTCGCGGTGTTCCACGGCCATGCCCATGGCGCCGAACTGCCCGCCGGGGGCAATGCTCTGCTCTACAGCCTGGCCTTCGTGATCGCCACCGGCCTGCTGCACCTGGTGGGGATCCTGCTGGGGGAGACGCGCCGCTGGCCCGGCGGGCGGCGCTTCGTGCAGGCGGCCGGTGGGGGCGTGGCGCTGGTGGGCCTGTGGTTTCTGGAGCGGGCGCTGCGATGAGCGTTGTCGTCGCCCATCTCACCCCCACCGGGCTGGGCCCCTGGGGCGATGGCCTGGCGCGGCTGTTCCTGGAGCCCCGCGAGCTGCTGCTGGTGCTGGGCCTGGTGTTCCTGGCGGTGCGGGCGGGGAAGGCCTGCGGGGATCGCCTGCCCCTGCTGCTGCCCCTGGCCTGGCTGGTGGGGGGGCTGGTGGGCCTGCGCCTGGCGGCCGAGCTGCCATGGGCGCTGGCCGGCACGGCCCTGGTGGCGGCGCTGGGCCTGCTGGTGGCCCTGGGGGTGCGGCTGGCGCCGGGGCTGGTGCTGGGCCTGGCCGCGACGCTGACCGCGCTGGCCGCCCTGGTGGCGGGCTCGGCCCTGGCCGGCCACCAGGGTGCCCTGGCGGCCCTGCTGGGGGAGCTGGTGGCGATCGCCCTGCTGACCACTGGGCTCAGCCAGGCCCTGGCGCCGCCCCATCCCCGCTGGCTGGCGATCGGCCTGCGGGTGGGCGGCAGCTGGATCACGGCCGCGTCGCTGCTGATGCTGGGGTGGTTGGTGCGGCATCCGCCGTAGGGGGCGGGGGATCTGTGCCGCGTCCATGGCTTGCGGGAGAAACAGGTCGACGACAGGGGCTGGCTGAAGCGAATTTCGCAACACTTGGCGGGGTGGAGCTGGTGCTGTCTCAGCGCTGACCCGCCGCGGGTGGCAGCTCTGCGGTGTGCGATGGGGGCGACCGGTGGACCCGCCAGAGAGCCCCTGCTGCGGCTGAGGTGATGGAGAATATTCCGCTGTGTTTCGGCTGTAGAACAACGTTCTCCACCCTCGTCAACCCCCTTCTCTGCTTGCCTGGCCCCAGCGCCCCCAGCCCGCTCCGATGCCCGTCCGCGAAGACCTCACCGACGCCCTGATCGCGCTGATCCCTGAAGACGGCAGCCGGATCAGCAATGGCGAGATCAGGGCGGAGCTGGAGAAGCGGCTGGGGGAGCCGATCGCCGATCAGGAGCTGGAGGAAGCCAAGACTCTCGTGGTGGCGATGGGTGCGGCGGAAAAAGCCCGCGGGCCTGGCGGTGGCCTCAAAGCGGCTGGTGTGGAGCCGTCACCACGCGCAGCCGCTGGCCGCAAACCACGCAGCAGCAACGGCTCCCAGGGGCGTGGCTCCAACGAATCGCCACCTCCCGCCAGCCCCCCACCGGAACCCGGTGATCCCGGTCGTGGTTTCCAGGGCTGGGTGGCCCCACCCGAGCGCGACCTCGGCAAGGCCGCCATGGAGAAGAGCCTGTGGGAGGCGGCCGATCAGTTCCGGGCCAACTCCGGCCTCAAGGCCCAGGAGTACTCCGGCCCGATCCTGGGGCTGATCTTCCTGCGCTTCGCGGATGCGCGCTTCCTGCCGCGCTGGCAGGAGCTCAAGGCCGCCGGCGGCAGCGAACGGCGCGGCAGCCGCGAGGACGACCCCAACGCGTACCAGAGCGAGGGGCTGCTGTATCTGCCGCCGGGTGCTCGCTACCAGGAACTGCTGGAGCTGCCCGAGGGGGCGGATGTGGGCGCCCGGCTGAACGAGGCGATGGGCCTGATCGAGCGGCACAACAGCAAGCTCGCCGGGGTGTTGCCGCGCGACTACAACCTGTTCACGCCGCAGCTGCTCAAGGAGCTGCTCAAGCGCATCTCCGAAATCCCCACCGATCTGGAATTCGATGCCTTCGGGCGGATCTACGAATACTTCCTGGGGGAGTTCGCCCGCAGCGAGGGGCAGAAGGGCGGCGAGTTCTTCACGCCATCGGCGCTGGTGGTGCTGATCACCGAGATCCTGGAGCCCTTCGCCGGGCGGCTGTTGGATCCGGCCTGCGGGTCCGGCGGCATGTTCGTGCAGAGCGCCCGCTTCGTGAAGGCGCACCGCGGCAATCCGGCCGGCGACCTGGCGATCTGCGGCGTGGAGAAGACCGACGAAACCGGGCGGCTGTGCCGCATGAACCTGGCGGTGCACGGCCTGGAAGGTCGCATCTCCCACGGTGGTGACAGGAACAGCTACTACGAAGACCCGCACGAGTCAGTCGGTGCCTTCGACTTCGTGATGGCCAATCCGCCGTTCAATGTGAATGCGGTGGATAAGGAGCGGCTGGAAGCGATGAAGGGCCCTGGTCGACGCTACCCATTCGGCACGCCGGGTGTAGACAACGCCAATTACCTCTGGATCCAGCTCTTCTATTCCTCCCTGAGCGAGAAGGGACGCTCCGGATTCGTGATGGCCAACTCCGCTTCCGACGCCCGGGGCTCCGAGCAGGCGATCCGCCAGCAGCTGATCGAAGCGAAGGCTGTGGATGTGATGGTGGCCGTGGGGCCGAACATGTTCTACACGGTGACGCTGCCGTGCACGTTGTGGTTCTTCGATCGCGGCAAGATCGGCACGGAGCGGGAGAACACGGTGCTGTTCCTCGATGCCCGCCACCTGTACCGCCAGATCGACCGGGCCCATCGCGACTGGAGCGACGCCCAGATCGGCTTCCTGGCCAACATCGCGCGCCTTTACCGCGGCGAAGCGGTGGACGTGACCCTTGGCGGGGAGGAAGCGCAGCGCTGGATCGAGGCCTATTTCGGCTCGGAATCCCGGGGTGCACCCGCCTATCGCGACATCGCCGGTCTGTGCAAGGCGGCCACATTGGAGGCGATCGAAGCCCAGGGCTGGAGCCTCAACCCCGGCCGCTACGTGGGTGTGGCGGCAGGGGAAGACCTCAGCGATGAGGATTTCAAGGAGCAGCTGGAGAAGCTGCAGGAGGAACTGGAGGGGCTGAATGCCCAGGCCAGGGAGCTGGAGGCGACGATTGCCGCGAATGTGGCGGGGATCCTCGGGGGCCGGTGAACCCCAACGCACCCCACGCCTCCGGCTAGGCTGCTAGCAGTGAGCAAGCAGACGTCGCCTGTGT
>JBIKTO010000250.1:0-4839 GCA_044348065.1 Cyanobium sp. | reverse complement strand
CGACAGGGCTGGACCATTCCGTTCCCGGTGCGCGAGCTGCGGGCCGCCCCGCCGCCGCCGGACCCGGAGCAGGAGCGCCAGCCCGCCGAGGCCACGGCGCTGACCTGCCTCCGGCGCAACCCCCTGTTCCGTGTGCTCAGCTCCGAGCAGCAGGGCCAGCTGATCGCCTCCAGCAGCCGGGTGCGCTTCGGGCCGGGTGAAGCGATCGTGCGCGAAGGGGAGGCGGGCGACTCGCTGTTCCTGTTGATGGAGGGAACGGTGGCCGTCATCAAGCGGGGCGCGGATGGCACGGACGTGCCGGTGCGCGAGCTGGAGGCGGGGGAGGTCTTCGGGGAGATGACCCTCTTCCTCGACGCTCCCCGCAGCACCACGGTGCGGGCCCTGCGGGAATGCCACCTGCTGCAGGTGGGCCGGGACTGTTTCAGCCGGCTGATCGCCAGCAATCCCAACCTGCTGGAGGAGCTGGCGGAGCAGGTGCAAGAGCGTCTCGACGAGCTCAAGGCGATCGGAACCCGCAGCCAGAGGGACACGGGTAGCGATCTGCTGGCGACCATGCGGCGGCTGCTGATGAACCTGCGGAACTGATCCGGCCCGCCGCGCGGAGGCGAGGGAGCATGATCAGCGCCAGAACGCCCCGCTGTTCCGTTGCTGGACCCCCCGGTTGGCCGGCCCTCCCGCGCCCGGATGCGCCTCTTCTCCCTCGGCTGGGCGCTGCTGGCGGCCGGGGGGGCCTTTCTGGCGGCGGCGGCGCTGGCCTGGCGATCCGCCGACCCGGCCCTCGATCCCCTGCTGCGGGCGGCGGGCTGCGGCCTCTTCTACGGCCTGCTGGCCTTCCACCTGCAGCGCGTCGACCCCGATGACGGCCACCTGCAGGCCGGGCTGGTGGGGGCGGTCTGCGGCATCCGCAGCCTGGCGGCCCCCCTCGGCCTGCCCCCCTTCACCGCCGCCGATCCGCCGGGGGTGGCCGAATTCCTGCGGACAGCGATGATGGAGGCGCTGCGCGGCTGGCTGCCGCTCTGGCTTCCCCTGATCGGCAGCGCCCTGGCGCTGCACGGAGCCCTCCGCCTGCTGCCCGCCCTGCGGCCATGAGCCTGCTGCACGCCACCTGGCTGTTCCCGCCGCAGGGCGCCGGCGGACGGCTGCTGCTCTGGGCCGACACCTGGCGGGTGGCCACGCCGGTGGCACCCGGCACCGAGGTGAGCGACCATCCCCTCGCCCTCAGCCAGGACGACCTGGCCGCCTGGCTGGACGACCACGAGCTGTGGAGTGAGGCCCTGCGCCCCGCCGCCGCCACCCTCACCCTGCCGAGCCGCAGCCAGGCCGCCCGCGGCCGCAAGCGGGGCGAGGGGGCCTGGAGCGGCCTGCCCCTGCAGGCCGGCGAACCCATCCCCAAGGAGCCGCTGTGGTGGCCCTGGCGCGTCGAGGGCTGGGCACTGGAGCCCGGCGCCGCCGCCGAGTGGCTCAGCGGCCTGCCCCTGGCCGAAGGCCGCGCCGACCTGGCGGACGAACTGCGCTGGTGGACCCACCTGCAGCGCTGGGCCCTCAGCCTGATCGCCCGCGGCCGCTGGCTGCCCCTGGTGGAGGAGGGTCGCGCCCACTGGCTGGCGCTGATCAACCGGGAGGGTGACCGCCGCCGACTGGAGGAGATGGCCTCACGCCTGCCCCAGGCCGCCTGCTGCGCCATGGCCGACGAGGCGATGGCCTGCCGCCGCCCGGGGAGCGGCCGCCTGCGGGTCGCCAGCCTGCTGGAGGCCCTGCTCGATGGCCAGCTGCGCGCCGGCCACAGCGCCGATCCCGCCGGCCTCGACCCCCTGCTCGCCGCCTGGGACAAGGCCCTCACCAAGGGCGACGGCCGCCTGAAGCTCGACGCCGAGGAGAGCGAGCGCCTGGAGATCGCCACCCACCACTGGCGCGAGGCGCTCACCGGCCGGGTGGCACCGGCCCGGGCCTGCCTGGAGCTGTTCACGCCGCCGGAGGGGGAGGAGCTCTGGGAGCTGCGCTTCTCCCTGCAGGCCGAGGCCGATCCCAGCCTGCGGCTGCCCGCCGGCGCCGTCTGGGCCCGCGGCGACAACCCGCTGCAGCTGGGCGAGGTGGAGGTGGAGCAGCCGGGCGAGCTGCTGCTGGAGGGCATGGGCCGGGCGCTGCAGGTGTTCCCACCGGTGGAGCGCGGCCTCGACGCCGCGGCGCCGGAAACCATGCGGCTCACCCCCGCCGAAGCCTTCGTGCTGGTGCGCACCGCCGCCGCCCAGCTGCGGGATGTGGGCGTGGGCGTGATCCTGCCCCCCAGCCTCAGCGGCGGGCTGGCCAGCCGGCTGGGCCTGGCGATCACCGCCGAGCTGCCCAGCCGCTCCCGTGGCTTCAGCCTCGGCGAGAGCCTGGAGTGGAGCTGGGAGCTGATGATCGGCGGCGTCACCCTCAGCCTGCGGGATCTGGAGCGACTGCAGGCCAAGCGCAGCCCGCTGGTGCAGCACAAGGGGGCCTGGATCGAGCTGCGTCCGGCTGACCTGCGCAACGCCGAGCGCTTCTGCGCCGCCGACCCCGGCCTCAGCCTCGACGACGCCCTGCGCCTCACCGCCAGCGATGGCGAAACCCTGATGCGCCTGCCGGTGCATCGCTTCAACGCCGGCCCGCGCCTGCAGGCGGTGCTGGAGCAGTACCACCAGCAGAAGGCCCCCGATCCCCTGCCCGCCCCCGAGGGTTTCGCCGGCCAGCTGCGGCCGTATCAGGAGCGGGGCCTGGGCTGGCTCGCCTTCCTCCACCGCTTCGACCAGGGCGCCTGCCTGGCGGACGACATGGGCCTGGGCAAGACCATCCAGCTGCTGGCCTTCCTGCAGCACCTCAAGGCCGAGCAGGAGCTGCGCCGGCCGGTGCTGCTGGTCGCCCCCACCTCGGTGCTCACCAACTGGAAGCGGGAGGCGACGGGCTTCACCCCCGAGCTCAACGTGCGCGAGCACTACGGGCCGCGCCGGCCCGCCAGCCCCGCCGCCCTGGCCAAGGCGCTGGCGGAGGTGGATCTGGTGCTCACCAGCTACGGGCTGCTGCAGCGCGATTCCGAGCTGCTCGACAGCATCGACTGGCAGGGGGTGGTGATCGATGAGGCCCAGGCGATCAAGAATCCCAGCGCCAAGCAGAGCCAGGCCGCCCGCGACCTGGGCCGGCCGGGCAAGAACTCCCGCTTCCGGATCGCCCTCACCGGCACGCCGGTGGAAAACCGGGTGAGCGAGCTGTGGGCCCTGATGGATTTCCTCAACCCCAGGGTGCTGGGCGATGAACCCTTCTTCCGCCAGCGCTACCGGGTGCCGATCGAGCGCTACGGCGACATGAGCTCCCTGCGGGACCTCAAGGCCCGCGTCGGACCGTTCATCCTGCGGCGCCTGAAGACCGACAAGGCGATCATCTCCGACCTGCCCGAAAAGGTGGAGCTGCTGGAGTGGGTGGGGCTGGCGCCCGAGCAGGTGAAGCTCTACCGCCGCACCGTCGACGACAGCCTCGACGCCATCGCCCGCGCTCCCCTGGGCCAGAAGCACGGCCAGGTGCTGGCGCTGCTCACCAAGCTCAAGCAGATCTGCAACCACCCGGCCCTGGCCCTCAAGGAGAGCATGGTGGACAACGGCTTCGCCGGCCGTTCCGCCAAGGTGCAACGGCTGGAAGAGATCCTGGAGGAGGTGATCGAGGCCGGCGACCGGGCGCTGCTGTTCACCCAGTTCGCCGAATGGGGCCACCTGCTCAAGGCCTATCTGCAGCAACGCTGGCGCCGCGAGGTGCCCTTCCTGCACGGCGGCACCACAAAGGCGGAGCGGCAGGCGATGGTGGATCGCTTCCAGGAGGATCCGCGCGGTCCGCAGCTGTTCCTGCTCTCCCTCAAGGCGGGCGGCGTGGGCCTCAACCTCACCCGGGCCAGCCATGTGTTTCACATCGACCGCTGGTGGAACCCGGCGGTGGAAAACCAGGCCACCGACCGGGCCTACCGGATCGGCCAGACCAAGCGGGTGTTGGTGCATAAGTTCATCACCAGCGGCTCGGTGGAAGAGCGGATCGATCGCATGATTCGTGAGAAATCACGGCTGGCCGAAGAGATTGTCGGCAGTGGCGAAGAGTGGCTGGGCGGCTTCGACATGGGCCAGCTGCGGGAGCTGGTGACCCTCAGCGAGGAGTGAGCGCCAAACCGGCGAGACCCAGAATAATGCCGGCCTCCAACGGCCGGCCCAGGGCAGATGAAGGCCGCGCCGAAGCCCCCTGATCGGCGGAACCGCGGTTACTGACGCCGGAACAACCTGGGCAAGGACTGGGACTGCTCCGCGACAAGCTTGGCGGCGAGCTCCAAGCCGAATTGGGCTCCTTTGCCGATTGCCTTGAGAGCCACTTCATCCTCCCGTTCAGCGAGTTTGCCGGGCGCCTGGGGGAACTGCTGGCGCAGGGCCACCAGGGCAGCGCCGAGGATGAGATCAACCGCCGGCTGCGGATCGACCACCGGCAGCGGCGGTTCACCCTTCTCCAGGCGGCTGCGGGTGATCGGATCCCAGGGATCGAGCCAGGAGACATCGATGTACTGGCGCGTCCAGTCGATCAGCCACTGCAGCGATTGACACTGGCCCGCCCGACGCCCAAACACATCGCGAGCATGGATACCGATGTGCATCAGCGTCGCCGCCGGGATACGCTCCAGGGGGATTTCGGGGCTGGTGAGGGTGGCCTCGACGAGGCGCTCCGCGAAAACAATCTCCCACCATGTGAAGCGGTGGAAGCAGGAGTGCTTGCTGGGCGGCGAGATCCAGACAGCGATATTTGTATAATAGTTCTTGATTTTGTTCAGCGCTACCAAGCCCGCAGGCGTGCTGA
>JBIKTO010000249.1:0-4840 GCA_044348065.1 Cyanobium sp. | reverse complement strand
GGCTGCCCGGTGTCAACTACGTAGGCGGGTCGCGTCAATTACGTAGGCGGGTCACCCCGTCGCCTCCCCCTGCCAAGGCAGGGGGAGGCGACAGCGAAAACTGAGCCATCTGCTGGCCGGTTGGCTGCCGATACCTCCGCCTGACCCTGTCGCGGAGCGCACGAGCCGGCGGACCCCATGGTCCGCCGGCTGCGCGGAGCTCTCCACCGGCAGTTCACGCCAGGGTGGCTGCGGTTGTTGGCGGGTAATTGACGCCTGGTCACGGCGATCAATCAGCCCTTGGCCGGGTCTCCCACCCGCCGAGCCCGTTTGCGGCGGTAGCTCTCGCCATTGATCTGGATCAAGGTGCTGTGGTCCACCAGCCGGTCCACCGCCGCCACGGTCATGGCGCTGGTGGAGAACACGTTCTCCCACTCGCTGAACGGCTGGTTGCTGGTCACCAACAGGGACCGGCGCTCGTAGCGGTGCATCACCAGCTCAAACAGCACCGAGGTCTCGGCCTCGTCCTTGCGCACGTAGCCGATGTCGTCGATCACCAGCAGGGCAAAGCGATCGAGGCGATTGAGCGCCTTGGCCAGGGCGTAGTCGGCCTTGGCCCGTTGCAGCTCCTGCACCAGCGTGGTGGCCGAGTAGAAGCGTGCCGAGCGATCCAGGCCGATCAGGCTGCGGCAGATGCCCGCTGCCAGATGGGTCTTGCCCACACCGCTGGGGCCAAACAACAGCAGGTTCTCGGCCCGGTCCAGCCAGCCGGTGTCGTGGGCGAGCTGCTCGATCTGATGCCGGTCCAGATCGGGGATCGCTCCCCAGTCCATATCCGCCAGGGTTTTGGGGACCGGCAGCTGGGCCTCATGCAACAGCCGCCGCAGCCGTGCCTGGTGGCGTTGCTGGTGTTCCTGCTCGGCCAGGACATAGAGGTAGCTGGCCGGGCTCCAGCCATCGGCTGTGGCCTGCTGCTCCGCCGCCTGCCACTGGCTGCGGAACTGCGCCAGTTTCAGCTGCTTGAGCAGGGATGGCAGAGCGGTTTCCAGCGCTGGCCGGCTGGGGGGTTCCACCCAGGAGTTCGTCATAGCTGCTGAGGGTGTGTTCAGGGATCTGGAGTTCAGGCATGGCGCTCAGGCCCCGTGGGGGCCGTAGGCCGTAGTGATCGCGCAGGGAGCTGAGGCTCAGCTCCCCGCAGCGGAGCTGACGGCGTAGGTATCGCTCCACACCCGCAAGGTCGCCGGTGCGGGCGGCGACATGGAGGGCATCGACCATCACCTTTGCGGCCTCATCCGGCGGCAGGGCCGCCAGGAGCTTTCGCCACAGCTGCCGCCAGCTCTCGCCGGGGAGGATGTCGTCCTGCAGCTGGGCGCGCAGCAGCGCCCGGGGTTTGCGGCGCAGGCTCTCGATCACGTGGCGGAAATCGATTCGCCGCAACGGCCCGCTTACACCCGCTCGCCGGTGCAAGCGCGGCAGGGTTTCCACGAACTGGCTGCGCAGGAACAGATCCAACCGGTCGTGACGCAGATGCACGCTCAGCTGCTGACCGATCAGCCGTGAGGGGACGCTGTAGGTGACCGAGCGCACCTCGATCGTGCTGGTGCTCCGCACCCGCGCCACCACCGGCTCGTAGTCGGCAAAGCGCTCCACCGGCAGGGGCCGCAGGTGCAGCCGCTCGATCTCCAGCTTCTGCTGCACGCTCGGCCGGGTGTTGAGGTCTGCGTTGACCTGAGCCACCAGCTGGCGGTACTCAGCCTCGGAGGCGAAATCCCTGCTGCCGCGCTGGATCAGCTGCTGCTCCAGCCGCCGTTTCCAGTGGCGGTGCGGGCCCTCGATCGCGCCGTTCTCATGGGCGACACCGCGGTTGTTGCGGGTGGCGATCACGCCCAGGTGGGCGCAGAGCTCGCGGTAGCGGCTGGTGTAATCGCCGGCGTAGCTGCCGTCGCGGTTGCGGAAGCAGGCACTGAGGCTGTCGGTGCGGTGCTCCGCCGGCACCCCACCGCAGAGGGCCAGCGCGTTCTGCAGGCTTTCGGAGAGGGCGACAAAGCTCTCGCCGCCGTGGATCACCGCCACATGGCACCAACCCGAGAACGGCAGGCGGAAGTGGAACAACCGGTGCTCCAGCACCTCCCCCGCAATCGTGATCGGCTCGCCCTTGAGCACGGTGAAATCCGAGATCCCCAGCACCCCGGCCCGGTGCTCCTGCAGGAACATCACCGCCTGCGCCGGGCCATGCAGGGCCCGCCACTGCTCGACGCGGCGCTGCAGGGTGCGCTTGCGCCGATACCACTCCTGATCCGGGAAGGTCCGCTCCAGATGCAAGAGCAGCGTCTGGGGTTCCAGCTGCGGCGCCTTCTCCAGCATCGGCACCAGAACGCCGTCCCAGACATCAGCAAGCGGGTCGGCGCGTGTGCGCCAATGCCGGCCCCCTTGTTGCCCGAGCCCCTCGGGCTGCAAGTCACCCCGGTCAATCCGCTGGGCGCTGCGCACCGAGATCCCAACCGCATCAGCCGCCACCTGCTGGCTCAGCCCACCGGCCCGTTTGGCCATGTACCGCTCCTTGATCCGCAACGACAGAGGGGCGGGCATCGCAGGGCTCCAGACTGGGATCGGGAGCCCTGTTGTCGCGTCCTGAGACCCGCCTATGTAGTTGCGCGGTCCCGCCTATCTAATCGTCGCCGGACACTCGTCTCTCCTCAATCGAGCCGCTGGCGGCAGAGCTGCAGCAGCTCTTCGCGCTTGGCGTCGCTCAGCTCCTCCCCGCCCACCAGAATCCGCCGGGCCACGTCCTGCGCCGGGGCCGGGCTGCGGCGTCCCAGGAGCTCCGAGAGCATCAGGGGCTGGACCACGTCGCTCATGCGCATGCGCCTGGCGATGGTGTCGCGCAGGCGCTCGTGGGTGTAGGCCGGCATGTCAGAGAGTGAGCGCCTGCGCCGGCTCCACTGCCTGGCGTGCCTACGTCCAGCGGGGGTAAGGTACTGGTGTGATCAGGTCGTTTCGTTGCCGCGACACCCAGGCCCTCTTCGAGGGGAGGCCTGTGAGGCGGTTTGGAGGCTTCGCTCGCGCGGCCTTCCGCAAGCTCGCCATCCTCGATGCCGCGGGATGCCTCAGCGATCTGCAGATTCCACCAGGCAATCGCCTGGAGCCGCTCAAGGGGAACCGCCATGGCCAGCACAGGGCCGGTCTCTGAAAACAGTGCATCAACGAGCAGTTCCGGCTCTGCTTTGTCTGGACGGAAGCCGGGCCAGAGGAGGTCGAAATCGTTGATGTCCACTGACTTGTTGCTGGTGCATCCGGGCGAGGTGCTGCTGGAGGAGTTCCTCAGACCGATGGAGATCAGTCAGTACCGGCTGGCGCTGGCGATCGGCGTCCCAGAGAGCCGAATCAACGCGATCGTGAAGGGGCGGCGGACGATCAGTGCCGACACCGATCTGCGCCTGTGCCGTTTCTTCGGCCTCAGGGAAGGCTTCTGGCTGAGGATGCAGGCCAGCCATGATCTGAAGCTGGCCAAGCAGGCTCTTGGGGGCGTGCTGCACTCCATCGAACCGTTCCAGCCCACCTGATCTGGTTTCGGGATCCATGCCTCCGCGGGATCACCAGGCTGTGCCCAGGCGTCACCGGATACAGCCACGTCCTATCGGGGGCATGGGTGCATCCTGGCGGGGGGTGACGGGGGGTGGAACTGGTAGGGGGAGAAGCCCTGCTGCCATGTCTTTGTCTGTTCTTTCAGCCAGGGCGGAGGTCCTAGTGTGTAGATGCCTCACAAGGAGGTCACACATGGCCACGAATCTCGCTCTCGATCAGGACCTGCTTGATCACGCCTTCCGCGTCAGCGGTGAGCCCACCAAGAAAGCCGCTGTCACCCGCGCGCTTCAGGAGTTCATTGCACGCCGGGAGCAGCGCCAGGTGGCGGAACTCTTCGGCAAGCTCGAGTGGGACCCCGGCTATGACTACAAGGCCGAACGGGAGCGCCAGCGGTGAGTCTGCTGGTCGATACGTCGGTCTGGTCGCTGGCTTTCCGCCGTGATGGCCAGCCGGGTGTGCCTGAGGTGGGTGCACTCCGCGGCGCTCTCCTGGGCGCCGAGCAGGTGTTCACCACGGGATTGGTGCTCCAGGAAGTGCTGCAGGGTTTTGCCGGCCCCAGGAACCGGGACCAGCTCGTGGAGCGCCTCTCCGTGCTGGCCTTTCTTCAGCCCGACAAACTTGACCACATCGCAGCCGCCGACATCCGCAATGCCTGTCGCCGCCGGGGTGTCCAGATCGGCACGATTGATGCCCTGCTGATTCAGCTCTGTCAGCGCTACGACCTGACGCTGCTGACAACAGATCAGGACTTTCATGCGGCCTCTCAGCACGTGGATGTCCGGTTATGGACCGAGGCGTGAGGGTTCTGCTTACCGGCATTGCAGCCGTTCCAGTGGGAGGTGTGGGCGGCGTGAGCTGTCGCCCGGGCTCAGGGCAACACCCTTTCGGCCAGGGCGTTCAGGCGCCGATCGCTGCTGATCAGGCTGGCCGCTTCCCGCCGGGCCAGGGCCAGATAGAGACAGTCGTAGACCGGATGGTTCAGGTGGCAGGCGAGCGCCAGGGCCTCGGCCTGCAGGTGGCGATCCGGCTCCAGCCGATCCACCAGCTCGCGGGCCTCGGCCAGCAGCTCCTGAGGGTCGAGTTCGTTGAGCCGACCTGCCCGCTGGAGTTTCCAGAGGGTGTTGGCCAGCTCGGTGAGCATCAGCTCCGGAGCCAGCACCAGCGCGGCCCCACCGACCCGCTCAACCAGATCCGCGGCGGCGGGGTCAGCCAGGATCAGCCGCACGGCCGCCGAGGCATCGAGCACGCAGGCCAGGGCCATCAGCGCTCGCGGTCG
>JBIKTO010000248.1:0-4841 GCA_044348065.1 Cyanobium sp. | reverse complement strand
AGGGGGGCTCCACAGGCTCGCGGAGCGCACCACCTTCAGCCGGAAGCGCTGGCCGGCGGCCCCCTCTGCGGCGGGTAGGCGCGCTGGCGCACTCCAGCCGGCGAGGCTGCGGCGCTCCAGGATCTCGCCTCGCTCGCTGAGGGTCTCGGCGATCAGCACCACCTCCCCATCCAGCAGGAGCAGCTCGGGGTCGCCGGCGGCGGCGCGGGGCCAGGCCAGCTCCTGGCCCGCCGGATGGCCCGCCGGCGGCCCCACCGGCGGGCGCTCAGCCTCCACGGGGGGAAGGGCCGATGCAGACCACCGGCAGGGTGGCCGGCAGGCGATCCGCCAGGTGGGGATAGCTCCAGTGGGCCAGCAGCTCGGCGGTGGCCACCCGTTCGCCGCAACGGCGCCAGAGGGCGCCCAGGGCATCCCGGGCCGCGCCGTCGGTGGCGGCGGCGGCGGGGGCCGGACCGAGCAGGCTGCGGGCCGGCGGCGCCATGGGCTCAGCGCTGCCCTCGCAGGCCGGGAAGCTCTCCCACAGGCCGGGAGCCACCGGCGCAGTGAGGCGCAGCAGCCGCAGCGAGGCGCCAGGGCGCGCGGGCTCGATCCGCTCGCCGCCCGACCAGCGCAGCACCAACGGCGCCGGCTCCGGGCTCTCCCCCTCGATCACCCCGAGGATCGGCAGGGGCCCCGGGTCGAGGCGGCTCTCCGGCGGCACCAGATGGGCCACCAAGCGGGAGGCGCAGGCGCCGCGGGTGCCGCCCCCCTCGCGCCGCAGCGGAAAACGGCGGCTGCGGTCCGAGGAGCCGCGATCCGCCTGGGCCAGCAGCGGCGCCGGCGGTGGCGGACTGGATGCGAGCGCCAGGGGGGGGAGGGGGATCATGGCCAATCACCATCATCAAAGTATGAAGTGGCCGGCAGCCAGAGCGCTGACGCCATCCAGCCGCAGGCTGAAATCCACGGCGGCCGAGCTGCGCCCGTAAACGACGCTGCCGCCAGGGGCGCTGATGTAACCCAGCTCCCCGACCGCGAGCGCCAGAGGATTGGCGATCAGCCCCTTCCAGACGAAGGCCTGATTGCCGCCAACAAAGGAATTGGCATCGATGGCGGACACATCAATCCGCTCATTGGGCTCGGCGGGGTTGAAATCAAGGATGCGATCGCAGAGATTGGGGGAATTCGGCGATTCGGTCACCGTGAGATAGCGAAAGCGATCCGCTCCGGAACCACCGGCAAGCCGATCGGCGCCAAGCGATCCGGTGATCACGTCCGCACCCTTGCCACCCTCGATCAGGTTGCTGGCGTTGTTACCTGTCAGGACATCGGAGAAACTGCTGCCCCTGAGATTCTCGAAGTTGGCCAGAGTATCGACGCCAGCTCCGAGGGTGTTCTGGGGGCCCGCCAGGGCCAGGGACACCGTCACACCGGCATTGGCACTGGCGTAGGAGACGGTGTCCACACCTTCCCGGCCGTCGAGTCGGTCATCGCCAAGACCCCTGCCGCCATCGATCTCATTCGCCTGCGCATTACCGATCAGGGTATCGGAGAAGCGACTGCCGATCAGGTTTTCGATCGAGATCAGCTTGTCCCAGTTGGAGCCGGAGGTGTTCTGAGTCCCGACGATCGCCAGGTCCACCCGCACGGGACCCAACGCGGCACTGGGGGAGTCGTAAGAAACGGTGTCAGTCCCGCCCAGGCCATCGATCGTGTCCAGGGCATCGAGGCTGCTGAAAAAAACGTTGTTGCTGGCGTCACCAGTCTGGGAAGACATGGGGGAAGAAGCGGCTTTCCCTCATGCTTTCCCCTCTCCCCACTTACCGCCTTGACGCCGCTCGCGCCTGCCTGTGATGCCGCTCACAGCCGTGGGCGCGTTCAGGGCAGCGTGAAGCCCGATTGCATGTTCTTCACATCCAGCATCACCCAGGTGATCCACAGCAGCAGGGCCAGCACACCGGAAACGGCGGCGACGCGGGCGGCCGCTCGCAACAGGATGCTCACGGGGCTGATCTCCTTCATGGTCTCCTGGGCTTCCTGGGCTCATTATGAAGCCGTGATCCGCTGAGCGGGGAGCCCATCACCCCCCCGGCTGACTCCACGACTGGCGAAAGCCTGACAACGGCGCGAGGGGGCATCACGATGGGGGGAGCGACAGCGCACCTTCCCGCCATGGCCAGCCAACCTGCGACCCTGAGCGAGCATCTGGCTCCCACAGGACCCAAACGGATCCTGGCGCTGGATGGAGGAGGCATTCGGGGCATCTTGAGCCTGGGCTTCCTGCAGGAGATCGAGACACTGCTGCGAAGCCGTCATGGCCATGACCCCAATTTCCGCCTGTGCGACTACTTTGACCTGATCGCTGGAACCTCCACAGGCTCGATCATCGCCGCCCTGCTTGCTCAAGGCAAGAGCGTGACCGAGATCATCAACCTCTACAAGGAACTCGCCGGCAAAGTATTCCGCCGCGCCTGGTGGGATCCACGCATTGGCGCCCTACGTCCTCGTTACGGCCGCAAAGATCTCGCCAGTTTCCTCAGCAACATCCTAGGCGCCGATTGCTGCATCGGTGATCAGCAGAAACTGCGCACTGGCCTGCTGGTCATGTGCAAACGCATCGATTCCGGCAGTCCCTGGCCGATCAGCAACAATCCGCAGGGCATCTACTTCAATGCCATCCCCGGTCAGAACAACATCGCCAATCGCGATTACAAGCTCTGGCAGATCGTGCGCGCCTCAACCGCCGCGCCAACCTTCTTCCAGCCAGAAGAAATCTCCATTTCCTCCCCAAGTGGCACCGATCAGAGGCCGCTGATCGGCCAGTTCATGGATGGCGGCGTCAGCCCTCACAACAATCCGTCCCTGCAGGCCTACTGGCTCAGCACCCTGCAGGGTTATGGCCTGCGATGGCCCACCGGCAAGGATCAGTTGCTGGTCGTCTCCGTTGGCACGGGCCGCATTCCCGTCACCAGAAATGCGGGCAGGGTCTCGCTGGTCCAGGGCATCACCGCCCTGCAAAGCCTGATGGATGACTGCGCCGCTGTGGTGGAAAGTGTGATGCAGGGAATGGGTCACTGCCTGCATCAGCCGCGCATCATCGACCCCGAGTTAAACACTCTCAGCCCCCATGAGCTGGTGGAGCAACCACGCTTCAGCTACGTGCGCTACGACGTGAAGATCTACCACGACCCCAACCCCGCTGATGGCCAGGACGATGAAGCTTTTCTTCGGGAAGCAGGGTTGAAGGAGAATGATCTCAAGGGCATGCAGAAGATGGACAACCCTAAAGCCAAAGACCTGCTTCTCAAACTGGGAGAGACAGCTGCCAAAAGCAAGGTCAGACCCGAGCATTTCCCCCTGCGCTTTGATCCCACACCCACCCCCTCAGCACCCGTGCTGGCCAGTGAGAAAAAGACCTATGCCGTCCGCGAAGGGCAGGAGGTCACAGCCATTCAACTCAATCTCAACCTGGACGCCTTCACCTATCAGAAGTGGGGGAGCCGCCAAACGGTAAAGCGGGGTGACTGGCTGGTGGAAAGGGACGGCCAGGTGCATACCGTCGCCGCCGAGACATTCAAACAGACATATGAACAGGTTGGCCCTTCCACCTATCGAAAGTGCAGCATCGTCTGGGCCGCCCCTGCCGCCGAAGCCGGCCTGATTGCCACCCAGGAAGGCACAACCCATTTCCGCCAGGGTGACTACATCGTCTGGAATGATGCCGCCGGCAACGATGGCTACGCCATCGCCAAGGAAATCTTCGAGAACCTCTATGTCCCCAGCGAGGCAGCAACATAGCCGATGCCGCGGTCTCTCCTCCCAGCCCTTCTCCTCAGCCTCGCCAACCTCGCGCTTGCCGGGGGCAGCGTGTGGGCCCAACGCGCTGATGTGGCCATCGCAAACCGATGGGGCGACTTCCTTTCGACACGAATCCAGGGCAATCGCGGTTTCTATTCCCAGCGTCAATGGCTGATCATCACCCAGGAGCCAGATGGCCTCAATTGCCGCGATGAGCGGGGGCAGGTGATCGCCGTCCTGGCCTATGGTTCCGTTGTCGACAGCGACCTGGCCCCAGGGAGCGATGGGGAGGGGATCATCCTTGTGGCGGGGCGGCCCTGGCTGCGCCTGAGCGTCGATCGCTTGGATCTCCACCAGGACCTCCGCCCGCCCGCGCAGCGGAATCGACCCCTCACCTGCCGTGTACGGGCCCACAGCAACTTCGTGGCCCCACTCAATCCAGACACATTCTCACAGGCCCAGCCCAGGTAGCCTTCGGCACAGTTTAACCATGATTGATCAAGATTTATGGATCAGATTGTTCGCCCGCAACGGCATGCTTAGCCTATGTCTACGGGCCGCATGAAGCTCAGACCATGCAGCCGACGCTTTCCCACCACGACCCTTTCCTGCTATGGCTTCAGATAAGGCCGTCACGGCACGTGTTGATACGATCTTCAAACTGGATGCAGTTGGATCCGAAGATCTCGAATCCTCCGAAAAAGTGCTGGTAAAAGCGGGGACCCGCTTTCCCGTAAACGCCATCACTCCCGATCGCTTCCAACATGTCAAGCTGCAACTTGTCACCCCGATCTTAGCGGCTGATGGAAAGACAAGTCTCAGCACCGTATACTCCTACGAGCCCCACCTTGAAATCGAAGGACTCACACAAGCAATCAGGCTTGGCGTGACTTACCGGGGCCAGGTGAACAATCAATGGCATCCAACCTTTCGCGATGGCACGCGGCAGTGCAACCTCACCTCCTGCACGATGCTGGCCGACTTTCTGCTCGATGGTGAGCTCAGCAGACAGGCGAAGGCCAAGGGAATGCCGGAGCCCGAATCCTTCTACCAGGATGTGCTCGCCA
>JBIKTO010000247.1:0-4882 GCA_044348065.1 Cyanobium sp. | reverse complement strand
ACGAGCAGATCCCCACTGAGGCGATCATTTTTGACGTCTCGGCTGATCGCAACGTCAACGCCAGCGACGCCCTCACCAAGATCTTTTACCGCAAGCTGCTCGATCACCTCGGCTACTCCAGCAGCCTGGAGGTGGCCGAACTGGAGATCGAGCTGGAGGAGCAGGGCCGCATGCAGGCCTTCCTCAATGCCTTCGCCCAGCTTTACCCAGGGGAAGACTGGGCCGTCGCCAAAACACGGCTGCTGCAGGCGATGCCCAGGGCCAGTGCGGTTATGCACGCCCTCGAGCCGCAGACCTACGCCGAGAAGGACAGCTGGCTCAAGAGCGCCCGCGATGAGAGCGTGCCGATCACACCCGCCAGCCTGGCGGAACGCACCATCGCGCTGATGGAGCGCAGGCATCCCGGCAAACAGCTGATGTTTGTGGTGGATGAGGTGGGCCAGTACGTGGCCCGCGACATCCAGAAGATGCTCGATCTGCAGGCGATCGTGCAGCAGCTCGGCGTGAAGGGCCGCGGCAAGGTGTGGGTGATGGTCACCTCCCAGGAGAAGCTCTCGGATGTGGTGGGCTACCTGGACGACAACCGCACCGAGCTGGCTCGGCTGCAGGACCGCTTCCCCTACAAGCCGGTGCTGGAGCCCTCCGACATCGCCGAGGTCACCAGCCGGCGGGTGCTCGGCAAGAACAGTGCGGGCGAGCAGACCCTGCAGGGGCTGTTCCAGCAGCACCAGGGCCGCCTCGCCACGCACACCAAGCTCGACACCAAGATCCGGCTGCCCGAGCTCACCAGCAAGGCCTTCGCCGACCTCTACCCCCTGCTGCCGTATCAGATCGAGCTGATCATTCAGGTGGTGTCAGGCCTGCGCCTCTCCGGCGGCGCCAGCAAGCAGTTCGGCGGTGCCAACCGGGCGATCATCAAGCTCGCTCAGGAGCTGCTCACCAATCCCCAGAGCGGTCTGGCCGATGAGGCCTTGGGCTCGCTGGTAACCCTGGATCGGGTGTTTGATCTGCAGAGCAACAACATCGATTCTCAGTACCGCGGCAAGATCAGCGACATCGCCACCAAGGCCAGCCACCCGCTGGCGGTGCCGGTGGCCAAGGCGATCTGCCTGCTGCAGTTCGTCGATCAGGTGCCGGTCACCGAGCGCAACATCGCTGTGGTGCTGCACCCCCGGGTGGATGGCGACTCGCTCGAATCAGAGGTGCAGGAAGCCTGCCGGCACCTCGAGGAGCGCAACCTGATCCGCAAGGCCGACGGCCAGTACCGCATCCCCAAACCCGAGGAGGAGGACTGGGAGCAGGTGCGCAGCCAGCAAGCGCCATCCGCCCAGGACCGCCACAACCTGCTGCAGGAGGCCCTGCGCCAGAACTGGGATCCCGTACCCAGCGCCGGCCTGGGCAACGGTGTGAAGACCTTCAAGGCGGCCCTGCACTTCCGCGGCAGTGAAGTGGTGAAAGGCGATGTGCCGGTGAAGGTGGAGCGCGTCGATGGCAGCGAGAACTTCGAGGAGCGGGTGGAGCAGCTGCGCCAGCAGAGCCAGCAGGACACCAACACCTTCTTCTGGGCCATGCGCCCCAGCACGGAGCTGGATCGTGCGCTGGGCGAGTGGTTCCGCTCCCAGAAGGTGATCGACCTGAAGGGGCGTGACGCGAGCGGCAAGGGCCAGGTGCAGCTGGTGAGCGAGGAGCGGCGCAAGCTGGAGGGCTTCCGCCAGGACGCCTGCCGGCTGGTGGATCAGGCGCTGATCCACGGCCAGGTGCTGCTCAACGGCGGCCCCTGTTCGATCGGGGCGAACGCCAGCCGCGCAGTGGAGGCGATCCGCGAGGCCCTCAGCGATGGCCTGGCCCAGATCTACGAGCGCTTTGGCGACGCAGCAGTCAGCCCCAGCAGTGATGAGCTGAGCAAGCTGCTCAGCGCCGACAACCTCAAGGGCCTCACCGGCTCGATCGAAACCCTGCGCCTCTGCAAGGAGGAGGGCGGCCAGTGGGTGATCGACACCAACCGTCCGGCCCTGCAGGCGGTGCTCAACCGCATCAAGGTGAAAGGTGGCCAGAGCGGCAAGGAGCTGGTCGATTTCTTTGGGGACGCCCCCTACGGCTGGACCCTCGATGCGGTGAAGTTCCTGGTGGCCGCCCTGCAGGTGGGCAGCCAACTCAAGGCCACCCACAACGCCCAGAGCTTCGTGGGTGTGAGCAAACCCGAGGTACGGCCGCTGTTCACCAACAACAGCACCTTCCGGGCCACGTCCTTCGGCCTGCATGAGGCCACCCTCAACCCCCAGGCTGTGATCGAAGCCTGCCAGTTGTTCCAGAAGTTCGCCGGCAAAACCGTGGCCGGCATCGCTGCTGGCCCCTTGGCCAAGGAGATCCGCAACACGGCTGTGGGCGTCAACGCCGACCTCAATGCCGCCAGCAAGGCGATGGTGCCGCTGGAGCTGCCCGGAAGAGAGGCGCTCGATCAGGCCTGCGAGCAGGTGTCCACCTGGCAGGACAGCGACGACGAGGAGGTGGTGAAGGCCTTCCGCGCCAGCGCTGAGGCCGTGAAAGAGCAATGGCAGCGGGCCACGGCGATCAAGGAGGTGACAGGCACCCGCCTGGAGGATCTGCGCCGGGCGCGCCATGCCTTGGGGGATCGGCTCTGGGGCCAGCTGCAGCAGGAGAGCGACCTGCCCCAGGAACTGCTCGATGCCGAGCACCAGCTGCGCGATCTGCTGCAGTCGCTGAGCTTCTACGAGCGCATCCCCGAGATCGACCAGCTCACCAAGAAGCTGGAAGACGCCTACGCCCAGCGCCGCAGCGAAGCCCAGCAGGCGCTGGCTGCTCAGGTGCAGCAGCGGATTGCCGAGCTGCAGCAGGCCCCGGGCTTTGTCGAGCTGGACAGTGAACGACAAGAGCAGCTCACCGAACCGCTGCGGCTGCGAGCCCAGGCCAGCGACGGGCTCGATCTGGTGCGGCTGCGTGATCAGCCCGCGATGCTCGAGGGCGTGCTTCGCCAGCAGGAGCAGAAGGCACAGCAGTGGGCGTTCCCAGCCCAAGAGGTGAGCACCGTGAGTGTGCGGGAGCTGTGCCGCGAGCCGTTTGATTCCACCGGCCTCGACGAGGTGCTCAGCCGCATCCGCCAGCGCTGCGAAGAGGAGCTGGGCAACGACCGCAAAGTGCTGCTGCAGTGAGAAGGGCCTGAAGCATGGAAAAGGAACAACGCAACAGGCTCCAGAAAGCCACCCAAGACGCCCGCAAGCTGCTGGAAGAGGAGTGCCGCAGCCAGTTGCTGCAGACCTACGACATTGATGTGGACAAAGTGCGCTGGGCCGAGGAGCCCGGTGCGCACCTGCAGGCCGAGCAGCGGCTGATCCGCGAAAAGCTGATCGCCTGGATCGAGCACAAAGAAGCCCAGATCAACGACCGCAAGGAGGCGTTGCTACTGGCCCTGCGGGAGATGGCCTTCACGGCGCTGAACCGCTTCGTGGCGCTGAAGCTGATGGAAGCCCGCGAGCTGGTGCGGCCCTGCGTGAGCGGTGGGCTGGAAAGCGCAGGCTTCCTGGAGTTCACCGCCGTGGCCCAAGGTCTATTGGCGGATCAGGAGAGCAGCTACCGGCTCTATCTGGAGACGATCTTTGAGGATGTGAGCCGCGAGCTGCGGGCGCTGTTTGATCCACGCGATCCGGCGAGCTTGCTGTGGCCGAAACGCGCAGCGCTCCTGGAGCTGCTGGAGATTCTCAACCGCCAAGAACTGGCTGAGCTCTGGATTGAAGACGAGACCCTGGGCTGGGTGTACCAGTACTTCAATGGCAACGATGTGAAGGAGATGCGTGAAGCCGTAAAAGGCGGCGCTCCTCGAAACAGTCGTGAACTAGCGGTCCGCAATCAATTCTTCACGCCACGTTACGTGGTGGAATTCCTCACCGACAACACCCTTGGCCGCATCTGGTATGAGATGCGTCAGGGCAACACACACCTGGGGCAAAACTGCCGTTACTTGGTGCGAAGGCCTAATGAGAGCTGGCTGCAGCCAGGCGAAGAGCCTCAAGCGCAGACAGATGCTGATGAAGCTATTGGCCAAGAGGAGTTACTGCGTCTGCCAGATCAAATTCTCCATCGCCCCCTAAAGGATCCGCGTGAAATCCGCATGCTGGATCCTGCCTGCGGATCGATGCACTTTGGCCTCTATGCCTTTGATCTTTATCTAAAGATCTACGAGGAAGCCTGGGAGATCGCTCAAGAGACAGGTGGCCAATCTACGAGAGCTGAGACTTTCGCGCCCTTTGTTTCTTTTGCAGCTAGATTCGCTGACAAGGCATCTTTCTTGCTAGAAGTCCCTTGTTTGATTGTGGAGCACAATATCCATGGGATCGACATTGATTCCCGGGCGACCCAGATCGCAAAACTGACACTTTGGTTGCGAGCCCAACGGGCCTGGAAGGAACAAGGAATAGATGTAGCATTGCGTCCATCGATTACCCATTCAAATGTGGTTTGCGCTGAGCCGATGCCTGGTGAGCGCGAGCTGCTAGAAGATTTTATAGAGGAGCAATTTTCAGAAACCGAGCGGGAGCCAATCAGGCAGTTATTGAATGCAGTCTTCGACAAGATGATGCTGGCTGGTGAAGCCGGGTCTCTCCTCTTGATTGAAGAAGAAATCCGCGATGCTATCCATAGTATGCGGCACAAATGGGAGAGCCTGGCAACTCATCAATCTGATCTCTTCAGTTTCTCGGAACCAGCCACCTTGGCTCAGGCTAGCTCTTCAGAGAGCACAAACCTGCTAAACCTTTCCCATGACTTTTGGTCCAATATCGAGGCACGCATCTATGCATCTCTGCGCGATTACTCAGCGCAGGCCGAAGACCATGGGGGGTTCCAGCGTCGATTATTTTCAGGTGAT
>JBIKTO010000245.1:0-4891 GCA_044348065.1 Cyanobium sp. | reverse complement strand
CCGCGACGCTGACCGGGTCCTGGGGGTGTTGTTGGCCGAATCCCCCGATCTGGCGGAAGAGTTCCGCAATGATTTCAAGCTCAAGAATGACCCCCGCATCACCCGGCTGGGCAAGTTTCTGCGCCGCTCCAGCCTCGATGAGCTGCCCCAGTTCCTGAATGTGCTGCGTGGCGAGATGAGTGTGGTGGGCCCGCGTCCGATCGTCCGCAAGGAGCTGTCCCTCTACGGCAACGCCATGGATGAGGTCCTGGCGGTGCGTCCTGGTCTCACCGGCCTCTGGCAGGTATCGGGTCGCAACAACCTCAGCTATCGCCAACGGGTTCAACTCGACGTGCGCTACGCCCGCACCCGCAGCTTCCAGGGCGACCTGGCCATCATCCTGCGCACCATCCGCGTGGTCTTCGACCCCCGCGACCGCGGCGCCTACTGAGGCCCCTTGCCGCTGAGGAGATCCACCACAGCGGCTCCGCCGCCCGCCAGCGCCAGCCAGAGGCACTCCAGCCGCCGGCTCAGCACCAGGAAGCGTTCCACGTCCTGTCGGCTCGGCGTTCGACCCCCGGCCGCCAGGAACGGTTTGGCGCGTTCCACGCCCCCGTAGCGGTTCAGGCCGCCCAGTCGCACGCCGGTGGCATGGGCGTAGGCCGCCTGGGAGACCCCCGCATTCGGCGAAGGATCGGCCCGGCCGTCCCGCAGCGCCGCCCTGAACCAGCGGCCCAGGCGATCGGGCCGCAGGGCCGCCAGCGGCAGGCTGAGGGCCACCAGGCGGCAGGGCAGCCAGGTGAGGGCGTCGTCGAGCTTCGCTCCGGCGGTTCCCAGCCAACGCAGGCGCCCGCGGCGGTAACCCAGCATCGAGTCGAGGGTGCTGGCCGCCTTGAAGATCCAGACCAGGCAGAGCGGCCCCGGGGCCGCCGGTGCCAGGCCCCAGAGGGCCGCTCCCGTGAGCATCCAGAACAGGGGGGCGAACAGCCCATCGACGGCATTTTCCGAGGCCGTTTCCGCCGTCGCCCGCAGGATGCCGGCCCGATCCAGGCCCTCCACGTCACGTCCGACGATCCACGCCAGCCGCGAGCGGGCCGCCTCCGGATCCTCCAGCCGCTCCAGCACGGCCCGCACGGCCGTCTCCAGGCTGCCGCCGGCCAGGGCGCTGGCGAGGCCCACAACGAGCAGCGGCAGCCCCATGGGCGGCCAGCGCCGGGCCAGCTGCTCGATCCCCCAGCCCGCCAGGGCCGCCACGGTCACCGTCAGCCCGGCCACCACCGTTCCAGCCAGCCGCAACCTCCCCGGCCGGTCCGCTGCCCAGCCCTCGCCGAGCCGGCGGCCGCTCTCGATCAGGGCCCCGAGGGCCTGCACCGGATGGGGCCAGCCCTGGGGATCGCCGATCCAGCGGTCGAGCAGGCAGGCGGCCAGCACCAACCCCCAGGCCGCCAGCATCGGCGCCATGCCGAAAGGATCCCTCCTGGGCTCAGGCGCTGCGCAGCCAGCTGAACATCGAGCGCAGGCCCTTGCCCACCCGCTCGATCGGATGCTCGGCGTCGCGGTTGCGGATGCGGGTCATCTCCGGCTTGCCGGCCTCGCATTCGGCCACGAAGTTGCGGGCGAAGGTGCCGTCCTGGATGTCGCTGAGGATCCGCTTCATCTCCGCCTTGGTGTCGGCGGTGATCAGGCGCGGCCCGCTCACGTAGTCGCCGTACTCGGCGGTGTTGGAGATCGAATCGCGCATGGCGGTGAGGCCGCCCTTCACCATCAGATCCACGATCAGCTTCACCTCATGCAGGCACTCGAAATAGGCCAGCTCCGGCTGGTAACCGGCCTCCACCAGGGTTTCGAAGCCAGCCTTCACCAGCTCGCTCAGGCCGCCGCAGAGCACCGCCTGTTCGCCGAACAGGTCGGTCTCCGTCTCCTCCTTGAAGTTGGTTTCCAGGATGCCGGCGCGGGTGCCGCCGATCGCCTTGGCGTAGGCCATCGCCAGGGCGCGGGCGTCGCCGCTGGCGTCCTGCTCCACGGCGAACAGGCAGGGCACCCCCTGGCCGTTCTGGTACTCCCAGCGCACGGTGTGCCCCGGTCCCTTGGGGGCGATCATCACCACGTCCACGTCGGCGGGGGGCTGGATCAGGCCGAAGCGGATGTTGAAGCCGTGGGCGAAGCTGAGCACCTTGCCGGCCTTCAGATGGGGCGCGATCTCGGCGTCGTAGACGGCCTTCTGGAACTCATCGGGCAACAGCACCATGATCCAGTCGGCCTTGGCGCAGGCGTCGGCGACGCTGAGCACCTCCAGACCGTCGGCGCGGGCCTTCTCGGCGGAGCGGCTGCCCTCGTAGAGGCCCACCACCACGCTCACGCCACTGTCCTTGAGGTTGAGGGCATGGGCGTGGCCCTGGGAGCCGTAGCCGATGATCGCCACCGTCTTGCCGTTCAGCAGGCCGAGGTCGGCGGCGTCGTCATAGAAGAGCTGGGCCATCAGGGCTTCGGAGCGGGTCAGGGCTGACGGCGACTGTACGAAAGCGCCCCCCCGACCCCCAAATCAGGCTTCCGAGGGATGGGCGATCACCCGGTCGATCAGGCCGTAGTCCACCGCCTCGGCGGCGCTGAGGAAGTAATCGCGGTCGGTGTCCTTCTCGATCTTCCCGAAGGGCTGGCCGGTCATCTCGGCCATGCTGTGGTTGAGCATGTCCTTGATGCGCAGGATCTCCTTGGCCTCGATCTCGATGTCGCTGGCCTGACGCTGGCTGGTGCCCCCCAGGGGCTGGTGGATCATGATCCGGCTGTGGGGCAGGGCCAGCCGCTTGCCCTTGGTGCCGGCCCCCAGCAGGAAGGCGCCCATCGAGGCGGCCAGACCTACACAGATGGTGACCACGTCGCTCTTGACGTATTGCATGGTGTCGTAGA
This sequence comes from Cyanobium sp., assembly GCA_044348065.1. Lineage (GTDB taxonomy): Bacteria > Cyanobacteriota > Cyanobacteriia > PCC-6307 > Cyanobiaceae > Cyanobium. Next base: position 2,005 of record JBIKTO010000245.1, on the reverse strand, counting down.
TCGCCAGGCCTGCGGTGACCGAGCCGCCCGGTGAATTGATGTAGAGGTAGATCGGTTTGCTGTTGTCGTCCGAATCGAGGTAGAGCATCTGCGCCACCAGGCTGTTGGCCACCCCGTCGCTCACCTCACCGCCGAGGAAGAGAATCCGCTCCACGCCGAGGCGGGTGTAGATGTCGACCCAGCGCTCGTACTGGCTGCCGGGCAGGCGGTAGGGAACGCTGGGGGTGCCGATGGGCATGGCGGAGGAAGCGGAGCGGGACGGGGTGAGGGAACGGGCCGAGGTGGTGCGAGGGGCGGAGGCTGGCGGGCCTCAGCCGATGCCGGCGGCCGTGGGTAAGGGCATCGGCAGCTGTTTCTGGCTGGTGAGCACCCGGTCGATCAGGCCGTACTCCTTGGCTTCCTCGGCGGTGAGGTAGGTCATGCGGTCGGAGTCACGGCTGAGCTGCTCGATCGGCCGACCGGTGTTCTCGGCCAGCATCTCCAGCATGGTGTGCTTGTTGTGCAACACCTCCTTGGCCCTGATCTGGATGTCGCTGGCCTGGCCGCGGGCGCCGGAACGGGGCTGGTGCAGCACGATCGAGGCGTGGGGCAGGGCGGCCCGCTGGCCCTTGGTGCCGGCGCTGAGGATCATGGCGGCGGTGCCCATGGCCTGGCCGATGCAGATCGTGTGCACCGGCGGCTTCACGTAGCGCAGGGTGTCGCAGATGGCGAAGGCTTCGGTTTCGAAGCCGATGGCATCGCCCGAATACCAGCTGGTGCCGGTGGAGTTGATGTAGAAGAAGATCGGCTTCTCCGGATTGTCGAACTCCAGGTAAAGCAATTGCGCAATGATCAGCTCGGTCACATCGATGCCCAGCTGGCGCTTGGCGTCGTCGTCGGAGAACAGGGGCAGACCGAGGTACACGATCCGCTCCTTCAGCAGCAGCGACGGCAGATCCGGCGGAGGGGTGCGGAACACGGCGGAATCGCCGTAGTAGGGAGCCGACACCGTCATCCGCGCTTGCCTGGGTACGCCGTTGGAGCCTAGCCGGCGTCCGGAGGCTCGTGGCTCGGCGCGGCGACGGGTTTCCCGCCCGATCGGCCGCCGCCCCGGTCGTTGCGGTCGGTGCGGGCGAAGACCATGCGGCCCGTGGGCGTCTGCAGGGCGCCGGTGACGGTGACGGGCAGGCGTTCGCCGATCCGAGCCCGGGCATCCTCCACCACCACCATGGTGCCGTCCTCCAGGTAGCCGACGCCCTGGTCGGCCTCCTTGCCCTCCCGCACGATCTTCAGCTGCAGGCTGTCCCCCGGCTGCACCTCCGGCCGCAGGGCGATCACCAGCTCGCTGAGGTTGAGCACCTTCAGCTCCTGAACCTCCGCCACCTTGGCCAGGTTGTAGTCCGCGGTGAGCAGGGTGCCGCCGGTGTCGCCGGTGAGGCGCAGCAGCTTGTCGTCCGCCCCGGCGCCCTCGTAGCGGGTGCTGTTCACCACCAGCCGGCGCCCGTAGGTCTCGCGCAGCTCGGAGAGCAGCTTGAGGCCGCGGCGGCCCTTGCCCCGCTTCTCGGCGTTGGCGGAATCCGCCAGGCTCTGGAGCTCGTCGATCACGGCCTGGGAGACGATCACCTGGCCCTCCAGCAGGCCGCTGGCCAGCAGGCCGCGGATGCGGCCGTCGATGATCACGCTGGTGTCGAGGATCTTGGCGCTGGCCGGCTGCACCACCCCTTCGGCCACCAGCAGGGCCTCGGTGCTGTTGGGGTTGAACAGCCGCAGCAGGGTGCGGCCGTGCACGTCCGCCAGGTTGTAGCCGAGCACGCCGAAGAACACGTTGCTGAGCACCGCCGCCAGCGGCTTCACCAGCACCACCTCCCAGGGGAGGGGCAGCAGCAGGATCGGCGCCAGCAGCAGGTTGGCCACCAGCAGCCCCAGGATCAGGCCGACGGCGCGGCTGATCAGCAGGTCGGTGGGCATGCTGCGCACCTGGGCCATCAGCCGCCGACGCAGTTGCTGGAAGAAGAAGCCGGCAATC
>JBIKTO010000246.1:0-4891 GCA_044348065.1 Cyanobium sp. | reverse complement strand
GCCCACCGTGGTAAAGAACACCACCAGCAGCACATCGCGGGCGCGCAGGCTGAAGTTGATCTCCATCCCAAACACGAAGTGGAGCAGTGCGATCAGCACCGCCACCAGCAGCCCGCCGCTCACCGGTTCCGGAATCGTGAACTCCCGCAGCAGCCGCAGCCGCTGGTTCAGCGCCTTGCCCACAAACAACACCAGGATTCCCAGCGTCACCGTCAGAAACGACTGCACCTGAAGCTGGCCATCGATCAGGTTCATGCCAGCGGCGTCAGATAGGAATTCAACCCCTTGCCTGGAGCCTACCGCCCGCCCTCGCTGGCGCGGAACGCCGCCACCGCCGTGGGCAGGGTGGGGAAGAAGCTCTCCTCGCCGATCGCTTCCACCAGCCCCGCCCGCCGCAGCTGCTGGTACAGATCCTGCTTCACCCGCGCCAACGCCAGCCGGATGCCACGCTGCTGGAGAGTCTTCTGAAGCTCCAGCAACACATCGGCAGCCGTGATGTCGATCTCCACAATCGCCTCCGCATTCAACACAAACCAGCGCACCTCACTTGCCTCCGCCTCCAGCGCCGCCAGCGCCCGGCTGCGGAAATGTTCCGCATTCGCGAAGCACAGCGGTGCGTCATAGCGATAGATCAACAGCCCCGGGATCGTGGTGGCGCCCTCCCAGTCGCTCACGTCATGCAAGCCCGCCAGGCTTGGCACCTGGCCCATCACCGCATCGTTCGGACGCATCAGCCGCGCGAACAGATCCAGCACCGACAACGCCACCGCCAGCGCCACGCCGGTGAGGATGTCGGTGAACAGCACCCCCGCCAAGGTGAGCAACGCCAGCCGGAATTCGCTGCGCTTGAAGCGCCGCATCCGCTGGAATTCAGCCACATCGATCAGCCGCAGCGCCGCGTAGATCACCACCGCCGCCAGCGCCGCCCGCGGAAACATCGCCAGCAGCGGCCGCAGCCACCACAACGCCAGCAGCAGCACCGCCAGGGCCACCAACGAAAAGCGCTGCGAGCAACTGCCCAGCGCCGCCCCCAGGGCCGTGCGGCTGCCGCTGCTGCTCACCGGAAACCCCTGCAGCAGCCCGCTGCCCACATTCACCGCCCCCAGGGCCAGCAGTTCCCGCTGCGCCTCAATCCGATAGCCACCCCGCGCCGCGAAGGCCCGGGCGGTCAGCACGTTGTCGGAAAAGCCCACCAGGGCGATGCCCAGTGCCGCGCTCACCAGGGCTTTCCAGGTGTCCGGCGCCATCGCCGCCGGGCGGGGCAGAGCCAGCTGGGGCAGGCCCGCCGGGATCGCGCCAAGCACCGCCACACCCCGCTGCTCCAGATGGCCCAGCGCCACCACCGCCACCGCCAGCAGCATCGCCAGCAACGGGCCGGGGGCCCGGGGGAAGCGCCACTGCAGCAGCAGCAGAAACGCCAGCACCCCCAGCCCCAGCAACAAGGTGGGCCCATGGATCGCGCCGCCGCCGCCGGCCAGGGTGCTGAGCTGGCCGCGGATCATCAGCAGCGCCACCCCCGCCAGGTAGCCCACCAGCACCGGCCGCGACAGCAGCTCCGCCAGAAACCCCAGCCGGCAGGCCGCCGCCCCGAAACACAGCCCCCCCACCAGCACCGCCAGCACACTGGCCAGCTGTCCATAGGCCAGGCCATCGCCCGCCGCCAGCGGCGCGATCGCCGCCGCCGTCATCACCGCCGTGGTGGATTCCGGCCCCACCGACAGCTGGGGCGACGACCCCAGCAGCGCATAGAGCAGCAGGCAGGGCAGCATCGCCCACAACCCCCGCACCGGATCCACCCCCGCCAGCTCCCCATAGGCCAGGCACTGCGGCACCAGGTAGGCCGCCACCGTGAGCCCGGCCAGCAGGTCGCCCCGCAGCCCCTCGCGGCGCCAGGGGATCAGGTGATCACCGTGGGCCGCTCCATGCCCGTGCGCGCGCGGATCTCCGCCAGCGCATCGATCGCGGAGATCATCTCGGCCAGGGCCGCCTGCGGGTCTTGATGCAGATCGCCGCCGCTGGCCACATAGCTCTCCAGATACACCCGCAGCGTGGCCCCCTGGGTGCCCGTGCCCGAGAGGCGCAGCACCACCCGGCTGCCGTCCTCCAGCAGCACCCGCAGGCCCTGGCCGCCGCTCACCGAGCCATCCACCGGGTCGCTGTAGCTGAAGTCGTCGGCGGCGGCGATCGTGCGGCCCGCGAAGCGCTGGCCCGCCAGGGACGGCAGCATCTCCTTCACCCGCCCGTACAACCCATGGGCGGCCTCGCTGGCGATCGCTTCGTAATCGTGGCGCGAGTAATAGTGGCGGCCGAAGCGGGCCCAGTGGCCCTCCATCACTGCCGCCACCGGCTCACCGCGCACCGCCAGGATCTGCAGCCAGAACAGCACCGCCCAGAGGCCATCCTTCTCGCGGATGTGGTTGCTGCCGGTGCCGAAGCTCTCCTCCCCACACAGCGTGATGCGGCCGGCATCGAGCAGATTGCCGAAGAACTTCCAGCCCGTGGGCGTTTCGAAGCACGCAATCCCCAGCTCCTTGGCCACCACATCGGCGGCGGCGCTGGTGGGCATCGAGCGGGCCACACCCGCCAGGCCATCGGCATAGCCCGGCGCCAGGGTGGCGTTGGCGGTGAGCACCGCCAGGCTGTCGCTCGGGTTCACGAAGCAGCGCCGACCCAGGATCATGTTGCGGTCGCCGTCGCCGTCGCAGGCGGCGCCGAAATCAAAGGCATCGCCCTCCAGCAGCAGGGCCGCCAGGTCGTGGGCGTAGGTGAGGTTCGGGTCGGGGTGGCCGCCGCCGAAATCTTCGAGCGGGATGCCGTTGCGCACCGTGCCCGCCGGCGCACCCAGCAACTGCTCGAAGATGCGGCTCGCATAGGGGCCGGTGACGGCATGCATGGCATCGAAGGCCAGGCGGAAGTTGCCGCGCAGCAGGGCGCCGATGCGGTCGAAATCGAACAGCTGCTGCATCAGCACCACGTAGTCGTCCACCCCGTCGATCACCTCCAGGCTCATCGCCCCCAGCCGGTGCTCCCCCGGAGCGTCGAGGGCGGGGGGGGCGTCGTCGACGATGCGGTAGCTGTCGAGGCTGAGGGTCACCTCATAAATGGCGTCGGTGATCGATTCCGGAGCCGGGCCGCCGTTGGCGCCGTTCACCTTCACGCCGAAATCGCCCTCCGGCCCGCCGGGGTTGTGGCTGGCCGAGAGGATGATCCCCGCCGCGGCTCCATGGCGGCGGATCAGGTTCGAGGCCGCCGGCGTGGAGAGGATGCCGCCGGTGGTGGTGATCAGCCGGGCCACGCCATGGGCCGCCGCCATCCGGGCGATCACGCCGATCGCATCGCGGTTGCCGAAGCGCCCATCGCCCCCCACCACCAGGGTGCCGCCCTCGATGCCCGGCACCACCCGCAGGGAGGCCTCCACGAAGCTCTCCAGGTAATGGGGTGTCTGGAACTGGCGGCTGCTCTTGCGCAGCCCGGAGGTGCCGGGCTTCTGGTCGGTGAAGGGCTGGGCCAGGGGAACGCTGCGGCTCATCGGCTCGGCCCGTCGCCGGGCTGCGGGGCGGGCCCACGCTAAACCCAGGGCTTTGGGGGCTCGGTAGCGTGGGGGGATGAACCATTTCGCGCTTCTGCGGCTCGCCTGGCAGCTGGTGGTGGCCACGCTGGGTGGCTCCGCCTGGGGTGGCTCCGCCCTGGGCGGCGGTGCGCTGGTGCTGGCCCTCTCCGGCGCCGCGGTGCTGGCGGCGCCGCCGGCCTGCGCCGCCAGCCTCCCCTATCCCGAGGCGGTGGAGCGCAGCGGCATCGCCGCCCGGGCCGTCCTGGCCCGCGCGGGCCGCGAAACCTGCCTGCGCGGCAAGCTCACCAACGCCCTGCTCGGCCTCTCCAGCAGCTGCGAGAAGGAGGCCCGCCGCAATGCCCTCTGCAGCCTGGCCGACCGGGCCGTGGTGGTCACACCGATGACCCTGGCCTTCATGGACGACACCTCCCGCGAGCTGCTGCGCCTGATCGCGCCCGGCAGCCCGGTTCCCGCGGGCCAGGGCCGACCCGAGCCGGAGCCCAGCGGCGGCGACAGCCCCTGAGGGGCGCCCCGCTCAGGGGGTGCGGGGCGCGCCGAAGCCAAACCCGCCGCCCCCGGCCGGAGGCGCCGCCGGCTTGCTCTCGGGCTTGGCCGCGGGCCGGTTGAGCTGGCGGCAGGCCACCACCACCTCCCGCGCCGCCGCGTCGATCGGCTCGCGCCGCTCCAGGCTGTTGGCCGGCGCCACCGTGGCCTGCTGGCGAATCGTCCAGAGGATGTCCTTGCAGCGGCCCGGCAGGCGTGGATGGTCGAGCAGGCCATCGGCGCTGGCGCGGGCCTTGTCGCAGGCGGGGGCCAGGTTGTCGCGGCCGCAGTCGAAGGTGGTGAGCTGCAGCGTTCGCAGGCTGCTGGTGCTGGGGTAGGGCGGATCGGCCGGGGCGGCCCGCAGGGCGCCGCCCGGACCCTGCAGCGCCAGCAGCGCCAGGGCCAGGGCCAGGGCAAGCCGGCGTGCGGAGCCGGGCGCGGCGGATACGGCCATGGCGGCGGCGCAGGGGCTTCCCATCATCGCGGCTCCGGCCCCGCCAGCGGCGCCAGGCCATCCCGCAACACCCGCTGGGAGGCCCGCCAGCGCCGGGCCAGCAAGGGGCCGCAGAGCGGCGCCGTGGCCGCCAGCAGCGCCCGCAGCCCCGGGTGCCGGCGCAGCAGCTCCGCCCGCCCCAGCTCCTCCGCCTGCAGGGCCTGCACGGCGCGCACCTCCGGCAAGCGTGCGGCCTCGATGCGCTCCAGGGCGCCATCCAGCGCTGCCGCCCGGCGCACCAGCTCCGCCTCACGCCAGGCGGGCGCCAGGGCGGCGGCGGCCACCACCGCGTCGCGCAGCGCCAT
>JBIKTO010000244.1:0-4903 GCA_044348065.1 Cyanobium sp. | reverse complement strand
CAGTCCACAAACGATGCTATTGCGACCGAATGGAGAAGGCCAGTGGCTCATTCCCGGGATGTGCGAGCCGGATCGCTGGAATCCAGAGAAGGAGATTGATTATGAGTCAGTTCGCGCGGTATGGCTTTCTGCTTATCAGGCGCAGCACGCAATGAACACCTCGATTTGCGTAGTGATCGAAAAAAGCCCTCCCAATATGGTGCGATTGAACCGTCTGATTGCCTTGTTTGACCATGTCACCTTGCTTGCCAATAACCGAGATCCCTATGCAAGCTGCGCCAGCATTCTTTATCGCATGCCGGATGTGGCGTCTTTCTCACCTGAGCAGCGAATCGGGATTCTGCAAAGGTTGGCCGGAGACTGGATGACACGCAGCCGCCTGATCGCTGCCTTGTTGGACCTTCATGGTTGTCCGCTGTTAACGCATGAGGAATTCTGTGCCGATCCATCGCGTGTCCTCTCGGTTCCCGGCATGCCCCTTGAAGTTTCAGCTTCCCTATCTCCTTCAAGTCTGGTCCGTGTCAAAGACTATGGACCGCAGCCGGTCATGTGCCACAATCAACGTCAGATCTCTTGGCTGTCTTTAACGGAGATTCAGGCGATCGGTACTGTCTTGGGCCAGCATCTGGATCTGCTTGCTCGCTTTGGATATCCGCTTATGGTGTAATCCGCATGCGCATCAACAGAGATCTCAGGCTGGCCATCAATGGCAAACAATCGACTTGTTCGATAGCTTCTGCCATCCAGTGATGGCTTGGTCTGCCAAACCCCTGTGGATGCCTGGCTCATGCTGCGCCTGGCGCGTTGCGCTCGCGTCTTGCGGCGACACCGCCATCCTCTTGCCTACAGAGCGTTGCCGCTACCCATCAGCCCATTCAGCCTGACGGCAGACGTGGAGCCATTCCCTCAACAGGATGCCTGCGAGCCGAGGGCACTGAATCAGCAGACGGCCCAGGGCAACCATGCCAGTTGCTGGTGTTGGAGGGAGTTGATCGCCTGCCTGGCTCAGGCTCACGGGTGTCAGGTGGGATCCCGGAGCGGATGGAAAGCCCCCTTGGCGCCGCTGCCATGCCAGGGAGTCAGGAAGACCATCAGCACAAAGGCGGGCAGGGATGCGGCCGCTGTGAGCAGAAAGAAGCTGCTCCAGCCAACCTCTTCGGCCAGAAAGCCCGACTGACCGGAGAGAACGGAGCGGCTGAGGGCGTAGATGCCCGAGAGCAGGGCGTACTGAGTGGCTGAAAAACGAGGGTTGCAAAGGCTCATCAACAGGGCCACGAAGGCCGCCCCCACCAGACCGCCGCCCAGATTCTCCAGGCCTACAGCCGCCAGCAGCGCCAGCATGCCCCCCGGAAACGTGGCCAGAGCCCAGTAGGCCAGGTTGCCGAACGCTCCGATGATCGCGAAAATCCAGAGCGAGCGGTTGATGCCGAGTCGGCCGAACAGGATTCCGCCCAGAATGGTGCCGACGATGGTGGCACCGATCCCCCAGCCGGCAAGCACCGATCCCACAACCTCCGGGCTGAAACCTTTCTGGAGCAAGAACGGAACCGCCATCGCGTTGAGCAGACCATCAGGCCAGCGGTAGAGCAGCACCAGGGCGAGGAGCATCGCTGCCCGGCCACCGCCGGTTCGGTGGAGGAACTCCCGGGCCGGTCCCACCACCGCCTGGCGCAGGCTGAGCACCTGATGCTGGATCGGCGGCAACCTGGGGGCTGAGAGCGTGAAGGGCAGCACCAGCAGCATCAGCAGGGCGGCGGCGGCGAAGGCGATGGGCCAGTCGTAGCGTCCCGCCAGGGTGAAACCACCGGCCCCGATGGCGAGCATGGCGCCGCGGTATCCCAGGTTCGTTGCGGCGGCCCCTGCACCGCGCTCCTGCTCCGGCAGCAGGTCTGTGCGATAGGCATCCACCAGGATGTCCTGGGTGGCGCTCACGACCGCCAGCAAGAGGGCCATGCCGCCGATCGCGGCAAGGCTGGCCGGATCCTTGCCGGGCCGTAGGAACGCCATGGCGCCGATCACGACCACCAGAATGATCTGCAGCAGCAGCAACCAGCCACGGCGACGGTCGGGCCAGGGCAGGGGCCAGCGATCCACAGCAGGCGCCCAGAACATTTTGAGGGTGTAGGGGAGTTCCGCATAGGCGAGCAGGCCGATCAGCCCAAGCGGCACGCCGCTGGCCGTGAGCCAGCCCTGCAGCAGTTTGGTGCCCACCATGTAGGGGGTCCCGCTGGCCACCCCCTGGGCCGACACAGCCATCAGGCGCCGCCAGGTGGGCACGAACGAAAGCGCGGCACCGGCCGGCGATGGAAAGACCGGTGGGCGGAGGGCCATGGGCCGCGTGCGGATGGCACAACCCTAGGGGGGGCCTGGTTCCTCGATCGGCGCCCTTTACGCTCTCTCCATCCGTCATCGCCGTGGCCTCTGTGTCCTTCATCCGCTCAACCCTTTTGCCGGCCGCCATCGTGCTGCTGTTCGGCCTGGCCCTTTTCGCCGTCAGCGCGCGCATCTGGCTGCCCAGCGACATGGCCGCGCCGGCGCCCGGCGGTTGATGACCAACCCCGGGGGCGGAGCGGTGGTCGGAACGGCCGGGGCGCCGGCCGGCTTCTACGATCCACCCTGCCGCGCCTCCCTCGCCCATGCCGGACGAGGCTCTCCCATTCCCCAACCCCTCCCCGGAGAGCCGTCCCGAGCTAGCGCTTGACCCGGATGTGTTGGCCCGCGAGCTGGCCCAGGAACTGCTCGGCGACCCCCTCGATGAGATCGAGGCCCTGGAGGCCGAAACGATCGACGTGGCGGCGGAATGCGATGTCGGCCTCGACTGCCTGCGGGGAGGCCATGAGCAGCGCATGCAGGGCTTGCGCATCTTCTGTGAGCACCGCGATCCGCGCGCCATCCCCCTGCTCCTGCCCCTGTTGCAGGCCAGCTGCCCGATCCTGCGCATGAGCGCCGTCTACGCCCTGGGCCGCAACCCCCATCCCCTGGCGGTGGAGCCCCTGCTGGCCCTGCTCGCCGCCGACGACAACGGCTACGTGCGCAAGGCGGTGGCCTGGAGCCTGGGCAACTATCCCGAGGCGCCGATCCTGAATCCCCTGATGCGGGCGCTGCAGATCGATGTGGCAGCGGTGCGGCTCTGGGCGGCGGGCTCCCTGGCCGATGCGGGCGCCACCAGCCCCGCCAAGGCCGATCCCGCCGCCGCCCAGCTGCTGCTCAGCCTGCGCATCGACAGCGAAGCCGCCGTGCGCAGCAACAGCGCCTGGGGGCTGGGTCGCCTCTATCCCGATCTGGTCGAACCGCGCCAGCGGGAGGTGGTGGAGGCCCTGCTCCAGGCCATGCTCAACGACGGCGACACCACGGTGCGAGAGGAAGCCCGGCTCGCCCTGGAGCAGCTGGAGCAGCCCGAGGTGCTCGAGCGCCTGCAGACCTTGGTGGATGAGGGGCTGATCAGCTGAGCTGGGCCTGTCTCCAGAGCCCTGCAAACCCGGTTAGCATCCCCGCACTCCTCTCCCGTTCGGGATGGCTCAGCGCACCATCCGCTTCCAGATCCGGCCCGACGGCCGCGTGGAAGAGCTCGTGGAGGGCGTTTCCGGAGCCGGCTGCGAGCCGCTCACCGAGCGCATCGAACATCGCCTCGGCACGGTGCAGCAGCGCCGCAGCACCAGCGAGGCGTTCGCCGCCCTCCCCCTGGAGACCCCCCAGGGCCAACCGCTGAGCCAGCACTCCCCCGCCTGAGCGGGCCCCCACCCCTCCCGCAACGCTCCTTCCGCGATGTCGCACTTCAGCACCGTCAAGACCGAGCTCCGTGACCGCCAGGCCCTGGTGGAAGCTCTCACCGACCTGGGCCATCCGCCCGCCGAAGGCGAGCTCACGGTCCGCGGCTACCGCGGCCAGAGCGTGGTGGCCGACCTGGCGATCCGCCAGGACAGCGGTGCCGACATCGGCTTCCGCTGGAATGCCGAAGCCGGTTGCTACGAGCTGGTGGCCGACCTTGATCTCTGGCGTCAGCCGGTGCCGGTGGAGCGGTTCCTCGCCCAGCTGAACCAGCGCTACGCCCTGCGCGCCATCCTGGCGGCCAGCACCGAGGAGGGCTTCCAGGTGATGGAGCAGCGGCAGCATGTCGACGGCACGATCGAGCTGGTGGTGAGTCGCTGGGACGGCTGAGCCCCCGGCCGTGAGCCTCCCCGACCCCTCCCTCGCCTTCTCAGTCGACCCGTCCCCCCCATCCGGTCGCACGGGTCAGGAACCGGTCCTGGCCGGTGCCCTGCGGCAGAAAGCGGTGTGGGTGGATGAGGCGGTGTGCATCGGCTGCCGCTACTGCGCCCACGTGGCCAGCAACACGTTTGTGGTGGAGAGCGAGTGGGGCCGCTCCCGAGCCATCCGCCAGGACGGCGACAGCACCGAGCGCATCCAGGAGGCGATCGACACCTGCCCGGTGGACTGCATCCACTGGGTGCCGTTCGAGCAGATCCCCAGCCTGGAGGAGCAGCTGCGCCAGCAGGAGATCCACCCCCTCGGCCTGCCCTCGCCCGCCCGGCCGCGCCGCACCCTGCCCCGGGCCGCGCCGGGGGCGTCGTGAGCATCGCCACGCCGATCCCCTGCCGTCGCTTCGGCCGCACGGGTGTGGCCATGCCCCTGCTCTCCCTCGGCGGCATGCGCTTCCAGCAGAGCTGGAACGATGTGGCGGAGGCGGAGATCCGCGCCGAGGGCCAGGCGAACCTGCGGGCGATCCTGGAGGCGGCGGTGGCGGCGGGGCTGCACCACATCGAAACCGCCCATGGCTACGGCAGCTCGGAGCGCCAGCTGGGGTTGCTGCTGCCCCAGGTGAGCGATCCGCGGCGGATCCTGCAGACCAAAGTGGCCCCCGCCGCCGACGGCGATGCCTTCGAGGCGGAGCTGGCCACCAGCT
>JBIKTO010000243.1:0-4904 GCA_044348065.1 Cyanobium sp. | reverse complement strand
GACCAGCTCCGGGTCGCAAGCGATGTCGATCAGATCGGCCCCGCCCGCCGCCGCGGCGCGGGCGATCCGCTCCACCGAGGCGACATCGAAGTTGGCCAGCCCGGCGATCACCTTGAGCAGGCGCCGCTCCGCGATCCTGTGCGAGAGGACAGGGGGCAGGCTGGAGAGACGCGACATGGCGACGGCCGGGGGTTCAGACGTGATTCTCCCACCCGAAGCCACGACCTGGAATCGCGACCATCTGCGGCTGCACCGCTGGCTGCGCCGCACCCCGACCCTGCTCCCCGCGGGGGCGCCCCTGCTGCTGGCGGTCTCCGGCGGCCAGGATTCGATGGCCCTGACCGGCCTGCTGCTCGGATTGCGACGGCTGTACGGCTGGCGTCTGCACCTCTGGCACGGGGATCACCGCTGGCGGGCGGAATCGGGCCAGCAGGCGGCCGCCCTGGCCGCCTGGGCGGCCGCCCGCGGGCTTGATCTGCGCCTCGAGCGGGCTTCCGAGCCCCCGGCCACGGAAGCGGCGGCGCGCACCTGGCGTTACGAGCGCCTGGCCGGGGAGGCCCGTCGCCTGGGCTGCGCCCACGTGCTCACCGGCCACACCGCCAGCGACCGGGCCGAAACGGTGCTGCTCAACCTGGCCCGCGGCAGCCACCGGCGCGGTCTGACATCGCCCCGCACGATCCGCTGCCTGAACCGGGAGACGGACAGCCCCGCCCTGGTGAGGCCGCTGCTGCCATTCACCCGGGAGGACACCGGGCGGATCTGCGGCGAACTCGGCCTGCCGGTCTGGATCGATGCGGGCAACAGTGATCTGCAGATCGCCCGCAACCGGGTCAGGGCCGAGGTGATGCCGGTGCTGGAGGGCCTCCACCCCGGCTCCGCCCGGCGGATCAGCGCCCTGGCGGAACGTTGGGGCCAGGAGCTGGAGGTGGAGGAGGAGGTGCTGGATCTGGCCCTGGAGAGCCTGGCGCGGCCGGCGGCCCCGCCAGCCCGGGCGGCCCTGGGCCGACGACGGCTCACGGGCCTGGCGCCCGCCAGCCAGGGGCGCCTGCTGCAGCATTGGTTGCGGCGGTGTGATCGCGGGGCCCTGGCCTCTGACCAGCTCGCCCAGCTGGTGGCACGGCTGCCACCCGATCGTGGGCCAGGACGACTGGATCTGGCCGATGGATGGCAACTGCGCTGGGGACCCAGCACACTGGATCTGACGCTGCCGGAATTCCATGGCTGAGTCCGCCGCCGCGGGCGACCCGACCCAGCTGTACACGGCCATTGAGAAGGCCTACTGCGAAGACCGCTGGTCGGACGTTCTCGAACAGGGGGAGAGGCTGCTGGCGCGGCTTCCCGGCGACGACCTGGGGCTGCGCCAGCGCCTGGAGCTGCTGATGGCGCACACGTATCTCTACGGCTTCGGCGACCGGGCCGCCGCGGCCGGTCTCTACCGGTCCGTTGAGAGGAGCCAGGCCGAATCAGCCCTGCGCCAGATCGCCGCCCAGGGATTGCAACAGTGCGACGTGCCCATGCAGCCGCAAGCCGACGCCCTGCCCCGGCCGGCGGAAGCCGAGCCCCTTCTGGAGGAGACAGGGCCCAGCCTGCACGAGGCGGCCCTGGCCTTGAGCCAGGCGGAGCTGGGCCAGACCACGGCCGCCGACCCCGCGCCGGCCGAAGTGCCGGCGATGCCCTGGCTGGACACCCAGCCGGCCGGGCAACCCGCGCCAGCGACCGGAGCGGCAAACCCCACCGCCGCGGTGGAGCCTGCCCTGATCCCTGAGGTGATCGAGGAGCCGGAGCTGATCGAGGTTCATCAGGCCGACCCCAACCTCGCCGAGGAGCTGGAGCTGAAGGAACCCTCCCCGCAGCGGACCAGCGACTGGCGGGAGGACGACGAGGACCCGGAGCTGCGCAAAGGTCTGCTGCGCGTCGAGATCCCCTGAGGCAGCCGGCCCTCAGCCGGCGGCGGTGCGGCGACGGCGCGTGCGCCCGGCGGGCTCCAACTCCGCGGCCGGCTTGGCGGCGGCGGCGGCGGTGCGGGCGGCGGGAGCCGGAACGGCAACGGCAGCCGGGGGGCGGCCGACCGTGCGGGTCACCTCGCGCGAGGTCTCGCCGCCACCATCACGGCGCTGCCGGGGGGCCGGACGGGTGTCGGGCTCGCTGTCGGCCTGGCCCTTGTAGGCGGGAGTGCCGGCGGGTGCGGGGTGGACCAGGCAGACGATCAGCGGCTCCACCTGCAGCTCGCGCCGCAGGCGCCGCTGCAGGCCCACCTCCACTTCGCGCTGCACCCCCACCCAGTCCACTTCGGGGGCCTTGCCGCCGGTGTTGCGGGCCAGCTGATTCCAGCGGTTGTCCAGCACCCAGCCGATTTCCCGCTCGGCCCAGATCGAGAGCTTGCGGGGGTCGGCGGTGGTGACGACACCGCGCAGGTGCACCCGGGCCGGGGCCGTCATGGCGCCATCGTGGCTGATGGTGGCGAGCAGGGTGATCACCCCGTCTTCCGCCAGCTGCTGGCGCTCCTTGAGCACCCGCGCATCGATGATGCCGGTGCGGGAGCCATCGAGCAGTTCGATGCCGGCCTTGACCGGCTCGCCCTTGCGCAGCGAATCGGGGGTGAGTTCCACCGCATCGCCGTTGTCGATGATCAGGGTGTGATCGACGGGAATGCCCATCGATTGGCCGGTGCGCGAGTGGGCCACCAGCATGCGGTGCTCACCATGAACCGGCACGAAGTATTTGGGGCGGGTGAGGGCGAGCATCAGTTTCTGATCCTCCTGGCTGCCGTGGCCGGAGACGTGGATTCCCTCGCCTTTGCCATACACAACCTTGGCGCCAAGCATCATCAGGCGATCGATGGTGTTGACCACCGAAATCGTGTTACCGGGGATCGGGCTGGCGGAAAAGATGATCGTGTCAGAAGACTTCACCTGCACCTGCGGGTGCTCACCCCGGGAGATGCGGCTGAGGGCGGCCAGCGGCTCGCCCTGGCTGCCGGTCATCAGCAGCAGGGTCTCACGATCGGGCAGATCACGGATCTGCTTGATCGGCACAAACAGATCATCGGGGCAGTGCATGTAGCCGAGCTCGCGCGCCTTGGCAATCACGTTCAACATCGAACGGCCCAGCAGCGACACCTTGCGGCCATGCTTCATGGCCAGCTCAAGAATCATCGCCACCCGCTGGGTGGAGCTGGCGAAGGTGGTGAGGATCACCCGCCCTTGGGCATTGCCGATGTGCCGATCGAGGTTGGGAAACACCGAGCGCTCCGGCGGGGTGAAGCCGGGCAGCTCGGCGTTGGTGGAGTCGGAGAACAGGCACAGCACTCCCTTCTCGCCGTAATGGGCGAGGCGCTGGATATCGAAATTCTCACCATCCACCGGCGTGTGGTCGAATTTGAAGTCTCCCGTGAACACCACCACACCGACAGGCGTGGTGATGGCGAGCGTGAAACTATCGGAGATTGAGTGGGTATTGCGGATGAACTCAACCGAAAAGTGCTGACCAACCTTCACCACATCACGGGGCCGCACCGTCTGGATGGTGGTGCGATCGGTGACGCCAGCCTCCTCCATCTTGCCCTGCAGCATCGACATGGCCAGGCGCGGCCCGTAGATCACAGGAATGTTGATGTGGCGCAGGTGATAGGGAATACCACCGATATGATCCTCGTGACCATGGGTGACGATCATGCCGCGGATGCGCTTCTGGTTCTCGCGCAGGAAAGCGGTATCGGGCAGCACCACATTGACGCCGTGCATGCCATCGCTGGGGAAGGCGAGGCCGGCATCGACGAGCATCAGGTCGTCGCCGTATTCAAAGACGCAGGTGTTTTTACCAATCTCATGCAACCCACCCAGCGGAATCACCCGCAGGCAGGGTTGCTGCGGGTTGCGCGCAGCGGTGGCAGTGGGCTTGGCGCTGGATTTGGTGGAACCGTTCGAACTGTTCATGTAAGCGGGAAAAGGGAAGAGAAGAGACGGAAGGCTGGAAACGATGGAGCGCAGGCCTTGGCGTCAGGTGGGACGCAGGGCGGCGAGGATCGAGCTGAGGCGTTGACGCACGTCGTGATCGGCGGAGACGAGGGGAAGTCGGGGGGGACCCACCGGCCAGCCTTCGAATTCCAGGGCGGCCTTGACGGGGATCGGGCTGGTGGTGCAGAAGAGGGCCTTGAACAGCGGCAGCAGGCGCTGATGCAGCGCGAGGGCGGTGGCGTGGTCGCCCTCCAGGAAGGCGCGCACCATCGCCTGGATCTCCGGTCCGACGAGATGGCTGGCGACGCTCACCACGCCGACGGCACCCACCGCCAGCATCGGCAGGGTGAGGGCGTCGTCACCGCTGTAGACCGCCAGGCGATCACCACAGAGGCTCCGCAGCTGGCTCACCTCCTCCGTGGTGCCGCTGGCGGCCTTGTAGCTGATGACGTTGGCAAGATCGAGGAGCCGGGCCGTGGTCTCCGGCTGGAGGCTGCAGCCGGTGCGGCCAGGGATGTTGTAGAGCATCATCGGCAGCTCAGGGGCGGCGGTGGCAATGGCGCGGAAATGGGCCTCCAGGCCCTCCTGGGGCGGTCGGTTGTAATACGGCACCACCACCAGAGCCCCATGGGCGCCCTGCTCGGCGGCCCGCACGGTGGCCTCGACCGCTTCGGCGGTGCAGTTGCTGCCGGTGCCCGCCAGCAGGAAGGCCCGCTCCCCCACCGCCTCGCGCACGGCGGCAAACAAGCGATGTTGCTCCTCCCAGCTGAGGGTGGGCGATTCGCCGGTGGTGCCACAGAGCACCAGACCATCCGAGCCCTGGCTCACGAGATGGTCCGCCAGACGGGCCGCCAGGGCCAGATCCACCGAGCCATCGGGGGCATAGGGAGTCACCAGGGCGGTGACCACCCGACCGAAGGGAACGGGCAGAGCGACCACACTCATGGG
>JBIKTO010000242.1:0-4910 GCA_044348065.1 Cyanobium sp. | reverse complement strand
GAAGTCGAGACCCTCCTGGTGCCAGGCTAGCGCCTGCCGCTCCAGGTGCACCTGGCGGATCGCCATCAGAGCCTCCAGGGCGATCACCGCGGCGCGCTCCAGCCGGTAGGCGGAGCGCAGCAGCCACTCCAGCTCCAGCACCACCGTGATCGATACCAGCCCGTGAGCAGCCGCACCAGCAGGTTGGTGTCGAGGGTGGTCGGCAGGGTCATGGCCCGGCCTTGCGCGGGTGGAGGGCGGCATCCTGCTGCTCCAGGGGGATCGGCGGCCCGCTGGTGCCGCTGCAGCCGATCAAGGCCTGGGCACTGCTGCTTTTGCCGGAGCCGTGGGGGCGGAGCCGCAGCCCAACGGCCTCAAGACTGAGCTCGAGGTGATCCCCGGCCTTCAAGCCCAGCAACTGGCGCAACCGGGCGGGAATCACCAGCTGGCCCTTGGAGGAGAGCGTCAACAGGGCATCCATGGCCACCACTGTTGGTGTCTTACCCACGTAAACCTTTCAAGGCACTGCCGGCTGGCCGGCCCTGCCCTTCGCCAAGGTTCACGGGTGCCGCCCAGGCCACAAACGCTGTCAGCAGCGAAGACGCCAGCCACGGCAGGGTTGGGTCGTATGCCCTGAGCTGGAGTGTGGCTGTCCTCCTGACGGATCAGGACTCTTCCCGGAGCGTGCCGGCAAGCTCTGTTCCATTTCATGTCTTCTTCCTGTCCCCGTAGCCTGGAATTCTGGGGGTTTGCCCGGAAGGCAAGCTCAAGGCTTGGATTTCAGAAAAATTGCTCCACTGGGAAATTTCGCTTGATCCCTGGCGGTCTCACTCAATCCTGCTTAGCATAAAGGAGAATCGTCTGGTAGTGCCCCAGGCCTGAACCATCTTTACTCATGAGCGTTAGCAGCGGTAGCCGCCAGATCCCCATCCACGGCCTGCTGCTCGTGCTGATCGGCTTGATCTGGGGTTTGTTCGTGCCAGCCACACCCCACCCGCGCCTCGCCCTGGGCGCACACATTCAGTTCGTCACCAATGGGTTGCTCTTCATCGTGCTGGCCACGGCGTTGCTGACACTCCCCCACCGTGTGGGGATCAAGTCCATTTGGACGATCCTGGCTGCGGCTTGGTTGACCTGGTCGATGGCGATTTCCGAGCTGGCCAATTCCTGGTGGGGAACCACGCAGATGTTGTCTCTTGCTGCCGCTCAGGCCGGTACCACAGGCGGCGAGCCATGGCAGGAGTTGGTCGTCAAGCTCACCCACATCCTTGCCGGATTGGGGCTGATCCTCGCTTGGTTTCTGCTTGTCGTTGGTTTCCTCCGTAAGGCTCCCGGCACTGCAGCAGAGGAGGCCTGATGGGGCAATCTGATCGTTCTTTATGGTGTGCTGCCCTGGCAGGAATTGGGTAAGTTGCTCTAGCGAGATTTGTCCTCACGTAGGTTTGCGCAATGCACAGATGTTGGTCGTATATCTAGTTTTCTTTGAAAATACCGCCTGCCGATCAAATGTTGTTCTGGCGCCCCAGTTCACCCCGCTGCGATCTGCCGGCTGAGCCCCACATCCCCACAGCTCCCCCTCCGCTCTGGACCTGCGGCCCTGAAGCCTGGCTCCGCCTTCCGTTCCTCTGGCAAGGTTCCCAGGGGAGGCCCCTTCCAGTCGCCGCCCGGCCAGTCCGATGCCCGAACCGATCCCCACCGCCCTGCGGGGCGCCGCCCTGCTGCACGATCCGGCGCTGAACAAGGGCACCGCCTTCAGCCGTGAGGAGCGCCGCGCCCTGGGCCTGGAGGCCCTGCTGCCCTGGCAGGTGGAAACCATCGAGCAGCAGGTGCAGCGCTGCTGGAGCGCCTTCGCCGAGCTCGGCAGCCCGCTGGAGCGCTACGCCTGGGTGCAGGGCCTGCGGGAGCGCAATCTCACCCTCTTCCACCGCCTCCTGGCCGATCACATCGAGGCGGTGATGCCGATCGTTTACACCCCCACGGTGGGCGAAGCGATCCAGCAGTTCAGCCTCACCTACCGCACCCCCAGCCAGGGCCTCTACCTCACGGCCACCCAGCAAGACGCGTTCGAGCGGCTGCTGCGGGAAGCGCTCGCCGGGGCGCCCACGCCCACCATGCTGCTGGTCACCGACGCCCAGGGCATCCTCGGCATCGGCGATCAGGGTGTGGGCGGCATCCACATCTGCCAGGGCAAGCTGGCCGTCTACACCCTCTGCGCCGGCCTCGATCCCCGCCGCGGCCTGCCGGTGATGCTCGATGTGGGCACCGACCGGCCGGAACTGCTGGACGACCCCCGCTACCCCGGGCTGCGCCAGCCACGCCTGCAGGGCGAGGCCTACGACGCGGTGATCGAGAGCTTCATCCAAGCCGTTCGCGCCGTCTGCCCCGATGCCCTGGTGCACTGGGAGGATTTCGGCGCCGCCAACGCCCGCCGTGTGCTCGACACCTACCGGCAGCGGCTGCCCAGCTTCAACGACGACATCCAGGGCACCAGCGGCGTGGCCTGCGCCGCCATCCTCGCCGGCCTGCGCGGGCTGGGGCGGTCGCTGGCCGAGGAGCGGATCGTGATCTTCGGGGCCGGCAGCGCCGGCTGCGGCATCGCCGAGCGGCTGTTGCGGCTGCTGCAGCGCCAGGGGCTCTCCGCCGCCGAGGCGGCTGGGCGGCTGTGGCTGATCGACCGCGATGGCCTGCTCCACCACGGGCTCCTGCACGACGGCCGGCCCGCCCACCATCCGGCCCTTGCCACCTACGGCAAGAGCGCCGAGCAGCTGGCGGCGGAGGGCCTGCTGCCCGAAGGGCCCATCGGCCTGCGGACTGTGGTGGAGGCGGTGCGCCCCGGCGTGCTGCTCGGCACCTCCACCTGCGCCGGCGCCTTCGATCAGGCCGTGGTGGAGGCCCTGCTGCGGGGTTGCCCCCGCCCGATCGTGCTGCCCCTCTCCAACCCCACCCGCCTGGCGGAGGTCACCCCCGACAACCTGCTGCGCTGGAGTGACGGCCAGGCCCTGGTGGCCACCGGCAGCCCCTTCGCGCCGGTGCCTCTGGCGGGCCGGCAGCGGATCATCGGCCAGTGCAACAACTGCTTCGTGTTCCCCGGCCTCGGCTTCGCGGCGATGGCGGTGGGGGCCGAGCAGGTGAGCGAGGCGATGATCGATGCCAGCGTCGAGGCGCTGGCGGGGATGATCCCGGCGGCGGTCGATCCGGAGGCGGCGCTGATGCCGCCGCTCTCGGCCGTGCAGGAGGTGTCCTGGGCGGTGGCGGAAGCGGTGGCCCGAGCGGCGGTGGATGGGGGGCTGGCCCGCTTGGCCCGCAGCCACGGCGAGGCCCTGGCCCGGCTGGAGGCCTGCCGTTGGCGGCCCGTTTACCCCGCGATCGTGCCGCTCTGATGGCCGGCCAGAGCGGCGCACAGTAATAAGAGCTGTGTCAGCTGGCGCGATCGGGCGCCGGGGCGCCCTAGCACCTTCGGGTCCGTCAGCGCGCCTTGGGTTTCTTCGTCCAGCTCACCGACGCCATCGCGGCGCGCCAGTCGCTGCTGGTGACCGGGCTCGACCCGAACCCGGAGATGCTGCAGAGCTGGGCGCACCGCCGCGGCATGGGCGGCCGCTCCTTCCTCTCCCAGGCCCGCCACTGGATCAAGGCGGTGATCGAGGCCACCGCCCCCCACGTCTGCGCCTACAAGCCCAGCCTCGGCTTCTACCAGGCCCTCGGCTCCACCGGCCTCGAACTGCTGCGCGAGGTGCGCGAGCTGGTGCCCCTCGACATCCCCCTGATCATCGACGCCAAGCACGGCGACCTCAACAGCTCCTCGGCCCTGGCCCACTACGTGTTCCGCGACCTGGGCGCCGACGCCATCACCCTCTCGCCCCTGCCGGGCCAGGACATCGCCGCCCCCTTCCTCCTCTACCCGGAGAAGGCGGTGGTGGTCACCTGCCACAGCTCCAACCCCGCCGCCCGCCTGATCCAGCACCACCCCAACGAAGACGACCCCCTCTTCCTGCGCATCGTGCGCGAATGCCAGCTCTGGGCCACCCCCGAGCAGCTGCTGCTGGAGGTGGGCACCAGCGATCCCGAGATTCTGGCCCGGGTGCGCCGCGAGGCGCCGGAGCGCTTCCTGATCCTGCGCAGCCTCTGGGCGGAAGAAGACCGGCTCGATGCCCTGCTGGAGGCCGGCCTCAGCCAGTCCGCCGACGGCCTGCTGCTGCCCCTGCCCCAGAACCTCCTGGTGGAGGACGACATCGCCGAGCGGGCGGCGGCCCTCAAGGAGCAGATCAGCACCAGCCGCCAGGCCTGGCTGAACCAGCAGGAGCAGGCCGGCAGCTGCGTGCTGTGGCAGGCCCCGGCCGACACCGATCCGATGGATCAGCTGATCCTCGATCTGTTCGACATCGGCTGCCTGCTGTTCGGCGAGTACGTGCAGGCCTCAGGAGCGGTGTTCAACTACTACATCGACCTGCGCCAGATCATCTCCGACCCGAACCTGTTCCATCGGGTGCTGCATGGCTACAGCGGCCTGCTGGAGCAGCTGCAGTTCGATCGCATCGCCGGCATTCCCTACGGCTCACTGCCCACGGCCACCGGCCTCTCACTGGCGCTGCACAAGCCGCTGATCTATCCCCGCAAGGAGGTGAAGGCCCACGGCGCCCGGCGCCTGATCGAGGGCGACTTCAACGAAGGCGATCGGGTGGTGGTGGTGGACGACATCCTGATCACCGGCGGCAGCGTGCTCGAGGGCATCGCCAAGTTGGAGAGCTCAGGCCTGGTGGTGAACGATGTGGTGGTGTTCATCGACCACGGCGGCCGCAAAAACCGCAAGGCGCGCGAACGGCTGGAGAGCCAGGGCTACCGGGTGCATGCGGTGCTCGACATTGAGCGCATCACCCAGGTGCTGCTCCAGGCCGGGCGGCTCACGGCGGAGCAGGCGGCGGTGCTGGGCTGAG
>JBIKTO010000240.1:0-4962 GCA_044348065.1 Cyanobium sp. | reverse complement strand
TCGCCGCCTAGCTCCAGGTTGTCGCGCGTCACCGCCCAGGAGGTCTGCTTCACCACCTTGGTGTCGGGCATGCCGTGCTTGGCGAACAGGCCCTTCTCCAGCGCAATGACCAGCGGCGCACAGTCGGTGAGGGCGATGAAGCCCAGGGTGGCTCCCTTCACTTCCGTGTCGCCGGCCGCGGCGCCGCCGCTCTTGCTGGCCTCAGGGGCGCCCCCCTGGCGGCCGCCGCAGGCGGCGAGCAGGGCGGTACCCACCGCGCTGCTGGCGGCGGTGATCAGGAATCTGCGACGGGAGGTGGACGCCATGGACGGAAAGGCGGATGGACGGAGGTGCAGCCCAGGCGCCTCAATCCGCCCTCTGGCCGTAAGCCAAGGGGAGCCGAAACGCTGGGGGGAGCGAGCAAGAAGGGGGCTGTTCGCTGGGAGAGCAGGCGGCCCACACGATCGGGCTTCGCAACGAAGTGCGCCGATCGCAAAATCTGAATCGGCGCGAAAGGCTGGCCGACGTCCATAACTAACCACTACCCCCCGCTGGTGGACTGTTGCAGTTGCTACCGCGGCGCCAGCAGGTCGAATTCCGCCAGGGCCCGCGGCAGGTTGCGGTGCTCATGGCCCGGGTGGGCCAGCTTCAGCAACGCGAAGCGCCGCAGCTCATCCAGCCCCCGCCAGCCCTCCGCCCGCACCGTCAGATCCAGCTCGGCGCAGGAGCGCAGCACCGCCTCCGGCCATTCGCCCCCCTCCGCCTGCCAGGCGGTGCCCCGGGCCGGCTCCATCGCCTTCGCCGGCCCCTCCGGCAGGCGGACGCTGCGCTCCAGCAGCCACTCCCGCAGCGCCGCGATCGCCGCCGCGTCGTCCGGCCAGGCCAGCAGGCGTTCGCGCTCCGCCCCCTCCAGCCCGTGCCACTGCACCAGCTTCAGCTTCACCCCCGCCAGATCCAGCTTGCGGCGCACCGCCATCGGGATGCAGCGCAGGTCGCGGGCGAAATCCGCCTCGAAGTCGAAGAGCGGCGGGCGGGGGGGCGTGCTCATCCGGCCAGCTCCCGGCGCCGCCGTTCGCCGCTGCGGGCCAGCAGCAGCGCCCCCGCCCGCTCCAACCCCTCCGCCAGGCTGGCGTGGCGGCCGGCGAACCAGAGGTAGGCCCCCAGATTCCAGCGGAGCGCCTCGGCCAGCGCCCCCTCCCCCCGCAGGGCCGCCTCGGCGTCCTGCCGCCACGCCTCCAGGCTCGTCCAGGCGGTTTCCGGCGCCGTGATGCCGTGGTCGCGGGGGTGCAGCAGGATCCGCTCCACCACCCCGTCGCGCACCCGGGCCGTGATCCCCGCCCGGGTGGTGGGGAGATCCGTGGAGCCCTCCAGGCCCTTCACCGTCAGCAGATCGGTTTCCCCCGCCGCCGCCAGCGCCTCCCAGGCCCGGCTCTCGGTGGGCGGAGGCACAAAGCCGCTCACCAGCAGCCGCTCGCCCCGATGGGGGGTCCAGAGCAGCTCCAGGCTGGCCACCGGCGGCCGCTTGCCGATGGCATCCCGCACCGCCACCAGCCGCTCCGCCTGCGGGAAGTGCTCCGGCTGGTGGGTGAGGGCCAGGCCGTGGTCGTCGAGCCGGCGCTGCACCGCCGCCAGCGGCAGCCCCCGCCATTCGATCCCCAGGGCGGCGAACAGCTCCGCCAGGGTCACCCCATATTTCACGGGCATCGGCTCACCGCCGTGCAGCACCACCGGCAGACCCTCCGCCGCCAGCGTCAGCGCGAGCAGGGGCAGCAGCGGCGCGGTGCGGCTGCGGCCGTCGTAGGGCACGCCGAAGCAGAGCGCCCGGCGGCCGGGGGTGTGCAGCTCCGGCCCCAGCTGCCGGTAGGCATCGAGCATGCCGGTGAGTTCCAGCGGCGCCGGCCGGCGGATGCGGTGGGCGATCAGGAACGCCCCCACCTGGGCCGGGTCCGCCCCACCCGTGAGCATCAGCTCAAGCGCTTCGCGCGCCTCCTCCCGGCTCAGGCCGCAGCTGGTGTGCTCGCCGCTGCCCACCTTGGCGATCAGGTCGCGGAAGCGGGCCCGCTGCGGTCCGAGGGCCTCGTGCCGCCGCTGGCGCCGCTCCGGCAGCCCCTCCACCCCCGGCTCGCTCCCCGGTTCGCTGGATTTCTGTAGCGGTTGCAACAGGTCGGCGCCGGGGCGGATGGTCGAATTATGGAGGAGAGCACCGGTGGCCTTGCGCCCCGATCCCTGTGGCCCCTCGGCCTCGGGACGCCCACCCTCGCCTCCGTCAGCATGACCTCCCCCCCAGCCTCCGGCCCGGCCCTCAGCAAGGTGGAGCGGGCCAAGGCCAGCCTCTGCGGCCTCGACCTGGAGCCCCGCCTGGCGGACCTCGCCGCCGCCGGCTGGGAATCGCTTGATGAGGACACCCTCACCCTCCACCTCAAGTGGCTGGGCATCTTCTTCCGCCCCGTCACCCCCGGCCGCTTCATGGTGCGGCTGCGCCTGCCCAACGGCGTGATCCGCGCCGAGCAGCTCGAACCCCTGGCCGATCTGGTGGATCGCTGCGGCGAGCACGGCAGCGCCGACATCACCACCCGCCAGAACCTGCAGCTGCGCGGCCTGCTGCTCGAAGACATGCCCCCGCTGCTGGCCCAGCTGCAGGCGGTGGGCCTCACCAGCCGTCAGTCCGGCCACGACAACCCCCGCAACATCACCGGCAACCCCCTGGCCGGCCTCGACCCGGAGGAATTCCTCGACACCCGCCCCCTGGTGCGGGCCATCCAGGAGCGCCTGCTGGGCGAAGGCGGCCCCCGCAACCTGCCCCGCAAGTTCAACGTCGCCGTCGGCGGTGCGCCGGACAGCTTCCTGCTCCACAACGACCTGGCCTTCCTGCCGGCCCGGCGCGACGGCGAGCTCGGCTTCACGGTGATGGTGGGTGGCTTCTTCTCCGCCCAGCGCAACGAGCTGGCCATTCCCCTGGGCCTCTGGCTGCGGCCCGACCAGCTCAGCGGCTTCAGCCTGGCAACGCTGCGCCATTACGAAGCCCACGGCGACCGCACGGCGCGCAACCGCAGCCGCGTGATGTATCTGATCGAGGCCCTCGGCCTCGACGCCTACCGCGCCCAGGTGCTCGACACCTGGACCGCCCTGGAGGGCGCCGCCGCCGTCGCCCTGCCCCACGACGGCAGCCACCTGGTGAGCCGGGCCCCGCGCGACATCTGCGGCGTGCACCCCCAGAAGCAGCCTGGCCTCCGCTGGGTGGGCCTGAATGTGCCCCTCGGCCGCCTCGACGCCGCCGCCATGGCGGAGCTGGCCCGGCTGGCCCGCACCTACGGCAGCGGCGAGCTGCGCTTCAGCGAGAGCCAGAACGTGCTGATCGCCGATGTGCCCGAGGAGCGGCTGGCCGCGCTGCTGGCCGAACCGCTGCTGCAGCGCTTTCCGGTGAACCCCGGGCCCCTGCTGGCGGAGGCGGTGAGCTGCACCGGCAACCGCTATTGCAGCTTTGCCCTCATCCCCACCAAAACCACCGCCCAGGCGGTGGTGGAGGAGCTGGAGCGCCGCCTCGAACTCCCCCACGCCGTGCGCAGCCACTGGACCGGCTGCCCCAACGCCTGCGGCCAGCCCTACCTGGGCCAGATCGGCCTGATGGGGGCCAAGGCCCGCCAGGACGGAACGATGGTGGAGGCGGCGAAGATCTACGTCGGCGGTTCGATGGATGCCGAGCCGCGGCTGGCGGAACTGGCCGAGAAGGCCGTGCCCCTCAGCGAACTGCCGGACGTGCTGGAGGCTTTGCTCGTGGAGAGGTTCGGTGCCAGGCGCCGCGCACCGGCGTCCTGACCGGGGCGCCGCCGAAGCGGCCGAGCCAGCCCCAGCCGCCGCGCGGGCAGCGATGGGCGCTGTCGATCCGCTCCATCTCCTCGCTGTCGTTGTGGTCGGCGGCCTCGTAGAGCAGGGCGGTGATCCGCTCGGGGTCGATCTCCAGGGCGGCGGCCTCCTGCCACAGCCGCTCGCTGGCGATCCGATCGCCCCGCTGGAACTGGGCCGCCGCCAGCTGGCGCACCAGCAGGAACACCAGCTGCCGCTCCTTCAGTTCGCTGAAGCTGCCGGTCATCGCTCCACTCCTGGGGTGCCCTCCAGGCCTAGCGCCACCAACCCCGCGTCCCCCGGCGAACCACATGAAACGTATCGACCGCTACCGCTCTGCCGCCAGGCGCCGCCGCCCTCCCTCCGGGCCGCCTGCGCCCACGCCCCCCTTGCCATGCTGAATTCCCTCCGGTCGCGCCCGCCCCTGGACCCCTCCCCCGGCCCCGAACCGCCGCCGGATCCCACGGCCCTGCCGGATCCCACGGCCCTGCCGCCGCCGGGAGCGCCGGGGCGCTGGCCCTTCCTGCAGGCCCTGCGCCGCGCCCGCCCCTTTCCCCTCGACCCCTGGCTGGCGGCGATCGAAGCTGGCCGGCTCGAGCCCCTGCCCGATCTGCTGGCGGCCCTGGCGGAGCGGCTCGATGCCCCCGCCAGCGGCCGCCTGCTGCGCTGGTGGCTCGCCCACCCCGCCACCGATCCCGCCCTGCCGGAGCGGTTCCTGCGTCGCCGCGATCCGGCCCTCGCCGCCCTGCTGCGCCAGGCCCTGGCGGCCGACCCCGCGCCGCGGCTGCAGCGGGCCCTGCTGCCCCTGCTCGGCCATCAGCGCCAGCCCATGGATTTCGCCCGGCTGCGCGAGGCCCTGCGCGCCCCCCTGCCCACGCCCCTGCGGGCCGCGGCGCTGGAGGGCCTGAGCCTGGGCCTCAGCGTCTGGCCCCGGGCGCCCCTGCGCCGGCTGCTGGCGGCGGTGACGCTCGATCTCGATCCCGGCCTGGCCGCCGCCGCCCTCGACGCCCTGGCCCGCCTGCCGGACGCCCGCCGCGACCTGCTGCCCCTGCGGCAGCGCGCCCTCGCTCCCGCCCTGGCCCAGCGGCTGGAGCGGCGGCTGGCCTCCCTCCCCGCCGCCCCCCGGCTGCTGGTGGTGCA
>JBIKTO010000239.1:0-4982 GCA_044348065.1 Cyanobium sp. | reverse complement strand
CCGATTCGTGAACGCCGTGCCATGAGCGACGTTTCCCGCCGCCAGCGCCTGCTCGCCCATCCCTGGATTCTCGGGCTGGCGGGCCTGCTGATCGTGCTGCTGCTCTGGAGCGCCATCACCGCCACCGGCCTGGTGGATGGCCTGTTCCTGCCCAGTCCCGCCGCCGTGTTTGCCGCGGCCCAGGCCCAGGCCTCCACCGGCATCCTGGGCCGTGACCTGCTCGCCAGCGTCAGCCGTGTGTTCAGCGGCTTTGCCCTCTCCGCCGCCGTCGCCCTGCCCCTCGGCATCGCCATGGGCAGCAACCGCGCCATCTGCCAGCTGCTGGAGCCCCTGATCGGCCTGATCCGCTACATGCCCGCCCCCGCCTTCATCCCGCTGCTGATCATCTACTTCGGCCTCGATGAACTGCCCAAGGTGATGCTGATCTTCCTGGGCACTGTTTTCTTCAACACCCTGATGATCATGGATGCGGTCAAGTTCGTGCCCCACGAACTCGTGGAAACCGCCCTCACCCTCGGAGGCAGCCGCGCCCAGGTGCTGCGCTCCGTGATCACCCCCTGCATCGCCCCCCAGGTGCTCGACACCTATCGCATCAACATGGCCTCCGCCTGGAATCTGGTGATCGTCGCCGAACTGGTGGCCGCCAATGAAGGGCTCGGCAAACGCATCAGCCTCGCCCAGCGTTTCCTGCGCACCGATGAGATCTTCGTGGGCCTGATCGTGATCGGCCTGATCGGCCTGCTCATCGATCTCGGCTTCCGCCTGCTCATGCGCCGCGCCTGCGCCTGGGCCCACTGAGAGCCGCCCCATGGAGCTGCGCGTGGATTCGGTGTCGAAGAGCTTCGGCCAGGGCTCCGCCCGCAAGCTCGTGCTCGACAACATCAGCTTCACGATCCGCTCCGGCGAATTCGTGGCCCTGGTGGGCAGCTCCGGCTCCGGCAAATCCACCGTGATGCGGCTGGTGGCCGGCCTCGATCGGCCCAGCTCCGGCGCCATCCATCTCGATGGCCAGCCCGTGCGCGGCCCCGGCTCCGATCGCGGCATGGTGTTTCAGAAGTACAGCCTCTACCCCTGGCTCACCGCCGCCCAGAACGTGGCCTTCGGCATGCGTCTCCAGCGCCTTCCCCCCGCCGAGGTGCGCGAGCGCACCGCCTATTTCCTCGAGGTGGTGGGTCTGGCTGATGCCGCCCGCCGCCTGCCCCGCGAACTCTCCGGCGGCATGCAGCAGCGGGTGGCGATCGCCCGCGCCCTCGCCGCCGCCCCCAAGCTGCTGCTCCTCGATGAACCCTTCGGCGCCCTCGACCTGCAGATCCGCGAATCGATGCAGGAATTTCTCCATGCCCTCTGGCGTCGCACCGGCCTCACCGCCCTGCTGATCACCCACGACATCGAGGAAGCCCTGCTGCTCGCCCAGCAGGTGCACATCCTGGCGCCACGGCCCGGCCGGATCGTGCGCTCGGTGGCTGTTGATCTGCCCGCCGGCGAGCGCGCGCCCCTGCGCCTCCAACCCCCATTTCTGGCCCTGCGCGAGGATCTCGCCTCCTGCCTGCGCGGTCTCGACAGCGCCCTCAGCCCCTGAGGTGGACAGCCCCTCCTTCCTGCCCGCCGCGCTGTACGGCTCCGCCGCCGTGGCCGAGGCGGAGGCGCGCCTCTACATCCCCCGCTTCTGGCACCCCCTGCTGCCGCTGGACGCCCTGCCCGAGGGCCATGCCCTGGCCCTGGAGCTCCTCGGCCTGCCCCTGCTGCTCACCCATCCCCCCGGCGGGCCCCGCCTGTTTCTCAACCGCTGCCCCCATCGGGCGGTGGCCCTGCTCGCCCCCGACCCCGCCGCCGGCGACTCCGCCGCCGCCCAGCCCTGCCGCCGCCTGATCTGCCCCTACCACGGCTGGACCTACGACCTCCACGGCCAGCTGCGCGCCGCCGCCCGCGAAGCCGATGGCCTCACCCCCTTCCGCCGCGACGACTGGCCCCTCCACGCCCTGCCCCTGCAGATCCGCGCCGGGCTGCTCTGGGCCGCGCTCAGCCCCGATGCCCTGCCCCTGGAGCAGCAGCTCGACCTGGTGCTCAGCGAAGCCGGCGCCGCCCTGGAGCGCCCCCGCCGCCTGCTCGGCAGCCTCCAGCGCTCCCTGGCCTGCAACTGGAAGATCGCCCACGACAACACCCTCGACGACTACCACGTGGCCATCGCCCACCCCACCACCCTGCACCGCGAGCAGGGTCCGGTGCGCCACTACCGCCACCGCTGCGCCATCTGGGCCAACCTGCTGGCCACGCCGATGGAGGGCTCGGAATTCCTCACCTTCGGCCTGCCCCCCTGGCTGCACCTGCTCCTCTGGCCCGACGGCCGCCTCGTCTGCCTGCAGTTCCGCCCCGATGGACCCCAGCGCTGCCGTCTGATCCTCTGGCTCCTGGGCGATGCCGCCCTGCAGCCGCAGGTGCCGCAACTGCTCGCCCAGCTCGAAGGTTTTCTCGAAGAAGACCGCGCCCTGATGGAGGCCGCCCAGGTGGGCTACACCGCCGGGCTTTCCTTGGGCTCTGGCCTTTCCTTCCAGCCCGGGCCGCCCCATCGGCTGGAGCAGCGGATCCTCCATCACCAGGCCCTCTACCGGCGGCTGATGGGGGAGACGTAGTCGCCGGGCTGGATGCCGAGGTACACCGCTTCCTGGAACAGGGCTTGCTTCGCCGCCCCATCACCCTTCCCCTCAGCGGCCAGCCAGCGGCGCCGCAGCGATTCCACCAGCGCAGCACGGCGCGGATCGCTGGCGCCTGGCGGGGCGGCGCGGGGGGCCTTCATCGGCGCGGGGCGGCGGGGGTGGGTGGATTATGCACAACCCTCGATCGCATCTGGATCGGTTGTTGGGGCGGGCTGTGGCGCCGATCGGGTTGGAGCGGAATAGCGGTCGCGGCTCTGGGACATGATCATAAAATCCTCATGGCTGTGAACGAAAGCTACCCTGCACCGGGACTGTTGCCAGTTGCGATGGGTGGAAGTTGGATAACGAGAAGTTAGACAACGAGAGGTTAGGCAACGAGATTGTCGCAAGCGCTTTTGTAATTCCAGAGGTAGTTCTGCAACCGTGCCTTCTCGCCCAGGATTGTGATGTTTCAACACCAATTCTTTGGCGGATTGGATGCGACGTCGGCATGACGGACGAGGATTTTCTTGCCAACACAAGACGCATGGCCCGCTCAAGTCGGCAGGCGTAGCGCCAGATCCTCCGGCACCCGGAAAACCTCTCGCCTTCCATCCTTCGCGGGGATCAGCAGGCCGCGGCCCGCCAGCTTCTGCAGATCGCTGCGGGCGGTCTGATGGCTCACCCCATGGCTGTTCTGGTGGGAGAGCACCGAATAGCGGAAGCCGGCATGGCGCAGGGCGTGGCGCAGCAGGGCGAGCTGGCGATGGTTGAGCCCGTCGATTCCTTCCAGGCGCTGCTGCAGGGCGCCCACCTCGCCGGCCTTGCGCTCCAGGTAGGCAAGCAGGCCGGCGATCGCCTGCTGAATCACCTTCACCTGGGCCAGCAGAAAGTATGTGAGGTCGTTGTCGTCGCTCTCACTGAGCAGAAACGAGCGCTCGTACTGGCCCCGGGCCCTGTTGATCACCGAGGAGATCGAGATGAACTCGAACAACCCGTAGCCCTGGTGCAGCATCGCCCAGTAGAAGAGCGCCCGTGCCGTGCGGCCGTTGCCATCACAGAACGGGTGGTCGTAGGCCAGCCAGAAGTGCAGGGCGATCGCCCGCACCACCGGGTGGAGGAACACCGTGGGGGTCTCGCTGTTGGCAAAGCGGCAGAGCTCCTCCAGCCGCCCGGGTAGTTCGTCAGCTGGTGGCGGCACATGGAACACGGTGCCGTAGGCGTCATCCACCACCACGTCCTGTCCGGGGCGGCGCAAGCGGCCGGCATCCGCCGGATCATCAAGCGTGTCCTCGCTCACCAGCCGGTGCAGATCCAGCACCAGCTGGGGCGTCAGGGGCTGATCCCGCAGCTCCCGGATGCGTTGCATCGTCAGGAAGTTGTTGAGGATCATCCGCTCGGAGCGATCCCGGGGCGGCCGGCGGCTGCGGATCATCGCCTTGGCCACATCCCGCGTCGTGGCGGCGCCCTCCATCTGGGAGGAGCTGATCGCCTCCTCCATCAGCGAACTCAGCCGATGCCGATCCCGCGTGGAGCGGCTGGTGACCGCCTCAGGGCCCACCACGCCGGTGCCGGCCGTCCTGTCGATGTCATGCAGACCCTGAAGCAGCAGCGGCGGCTGTGAACACCAGAAGGGCTGGCCGTCGCAGGCCAGCAGCGGCAGGGGGGTGCGCCGACGGGAGAGCTTCTCCGCCAGCCACCATTGCTCATGGCTCAGCCCCTGGGGCGGGGGCCGATGGCGCAGCTCATCCCAGTGCAGGTACCGATCCTCGGTCGCCTCCGTGGCCAGGCGGGAGAGCAGCGGCAGCACCGGCTCCAGGCCACCGCAGCGCTCCAACAGCTCCGGAAGGGAGGGGGGCTTGCGGGGCAACCGGGCAGGCAAGAACCAACCATCTTCAAATTAGAGTCAAATTAGAAGATGGCTGGATGAAGTGGCGTTCCCGGTGCGCCAGCTGCTGCGCCTGCAGGGTCACATCGGCTCGCTGGGGGTGGGGCTCCGCGGGACCTCCCCGTCAGCGGCAAGGGGGGCCGCCAACCAGCTGCCATCAATGTTGTACGAAACGTTTGACAGAATTGGCCATGGAGCTCGGCAGGCGGGCGGGCGGGCGGAGCCGGAGCCGGAGCTGGAGCAGCAGCTCGATCGGCTGGCGCGGCAGCTGGGCAAAAGTCGCAGTGCCTGCATTCGCGAGGCCATCCGTCAATACCTGATCCGCCACGGCGATGGCGAGGCAGCGAGATGGCAATCGCAGCTTCTGGCTCGGCTGGAGCCGCCCCATTGGCGTGAGCAAGTGCCCGGCTGGAGCGACTGGACCGCCTGACGCCAGCCGCTCTGCGCCGCGGCATGGTAGC
>JBIKTO010000015.1:0-14252 GCA_044348065.1 Cyanobium sp. | reverse complement strand
CACCGGCCGGCGCCGTCCGCCGGAGGTGCTGCCCGCCTCGCCAGCCCCGGATGGGGTGGTGTGACGATGACCCGTGTCTGTCGCGCTGGTGACAGTCAGGAGCTGTCACACTGGCCATGATGGGATGAGTCGCGATGTGCACGGTGCTGATCTCCCCCTCGTCCCTGTCGCGCAGCCGCGGCCCCGCCCCATCCCGCAGCTACCGCCTGGTCGATGAGCAGGGAGCCCCCCACCCCGTGCTCGACGACCTCTACGACTCCCTGGACGCCGCCTGGGGGGAAGCGCTGAGCTGGTGGCAGGAGCACGGCTTCGGTCACGGGCCGGTGGGCATCGGCGTGGAGGTGAGCACCGAGCGCGGTGAATGGCGCACCCTGCGTCACCCCGGCAGCTGAGCCGATCTCCCTCAGCGCACCTCCACCCCTTTCCAGAACGCCACCCGTCCGCGGATCTGGCGGGCCGCTTCCTTGGGTTCGGGATAAAACCAGGCGGCGTTGGCGTTGACGCTGCCGTCCACCACCACGTCGTAGTAGTGGGCTTCGCCCTTCCAGCCGCAGACGGTGCGGTGCTGGGAGGGGCGAACACACGCAGCCTCCAGGGAATCGGCGGGGAAATAGGCGTTTCCTTCCACCATCACGATGTCGTCGCTGCTGGCGATCCGACGGTTCTTCCAAACGGCTTCCATGGTCAGGCGCGCGACTGAACTCCCATCCTGACCCAGTCAGGCGGCGCTCAGGGCCAGGGCATCGGGTCGTAGATCCGAAGTGTGCCCACCCCCACCGGCGAGGCCACCGGATCGGGGCCGGCTGGCCAGGCCACCACCTGGAACAGATAGGTATCTGAGACCGTCGGATTGCGCCAGGCCCGCAGGGCCACCGTGATGGTGGCGCCGGGGGCGATCGGTTCGGGGAAGCGAAGCCGCAGCAGACCCTCCCCCGGCTCGAAGCGCAGCGCCACCGGCACGGCCGACCCCTCTCGCCGTGGCCTGCCGATGAAGGCGCGGGCCCGATCCATCCGCTCGATGAAGGTCGTGTCGGCGCCGCGGATCTGCCGCAGGCTCAGCTCGGCCAGGGAGGCCCCCGCCCGGGGCGACAGCTCGATCGTGAGGTAGTGCTCCACCCCGGCTTCCGCGACATTGGTGTTGTAGGAGCGCAGCTCCGCCTTCCAGGGTGGACTGGTGAAATAGGTGGAGCCGCGCAGCTCCAGGCCTCGAGCCGGCAGGTGGACCGCCCCGGCGAAGCCGATCCCCAGCCCCACCGCCAGCGTCCAGGCCAGCCGCAGGCGGGATGGCGGCGTCATCGGTTGAGTGGGCTGTCGCTGCTGGAGGCCTGCAGGAACGCTCGTGGATCCTGATCCAGGCGATGGCGCGTGGGAATCGGCGCGGGGCGGGCCGAGCCGTCGGCGGGGTCGAGGCAAGCGGTGCGCTCCAGCGCCGCCCGCAGCTGGCGGGCCGCATGCAGGGGCATGTCCCGAGGCACGCTGACGCGATCCCGCAGGTAGCGCAGGGCCGGGGCGCTGCCGGCCGGGGGCTGGCAACGCTCCCCTGTCGCCAGGTGGGTGAGGGCCGCCCGCAGCGGGGCGTCAAAGCCCGCCTCCCCAAGGGGATGGCGGCGTAGCAGCGGCAGCCGGTGTTTGACGGTGCGACCCAGGGCCAGCCACACCGAGCCAGGGGGCTCCGGTTGGCTGGTTTCCGGATCCTGCTCGCCGTCGCCAAGGATCGGCCAGGGACCCTCATCAATCTTTCGGGCCAGGGCCTGTTGCTCCGACGTGCCGTTGGCCTGGCAGCCCCCCAGTTGGGGCGGGAGGTCGTGGGCGTGGGTGTGGAAGTCGCCCTGGGTGCCGAGATAGCTCGGGCGCCGCTCCAGCTCGCTGAACCAGCGATCGATCACCCCGTGGGAGCGGCGCAGCAGATAGCCCTTGTAGTAGGCCAGCGAGGCGCTCATCCGCTCGAGGAACGGCACGAACACCAGGTCGGCGCTGCTCAGGTCCCCAAACAGGAAGGCCCCATCGCGGCGCGTCAGCTCCGCCTCCAGAAGGCGCAGCCGGTCGATGAAGCTCGCCTCGAAGCTCCGCTCCTCCCGGGCGTTGCGGGGGGGCTGGCAGAGCCAGACACACCAGGCCCGGAACAGCTCCCGCTCCAGGGCGCGCAGCTCGCGGACGGCTGGATCCTGCAGAGCGGGACCGAGACTGCCGAAGCAGTTCTCCAGTTCCGCCAGGATCTGGTCACTTTCGGTGATCAGGCGGCCGTCCAGCTCCAGGGCCGGCAGGTAGCCGGAGGGCACCATGCGGCGATACCAGGCCTCCTTCTCGCCGTAGCAGACCATGGCAACCTTGCGGATCCGGTAGGGAATCCGTCGCTCTTCGAGCCATAGCCACACCTTCTGGCAGTACGGACACCAGGCGTGATGGTCGCGATACAGGGTGACGCGCACCGCTTCGGGGTCCTGGCCGAAGAGGCGCAGATGGTCACGGGCGCTGTGGAGGCCGTCGCTGGTCTCCGCCTTGGAAGGGACAGAGGCACTGACCAGCCGCTCGAGTTCCAACCAGGGAAGCGTGTGCTCCGCCAAGATCGCCCTTCAGCAACGTCTGGGCCCAATTCTCGCTCAAGGGGGGCGATAGCCAAAGCCCGGCAGCGCTGATCAGGCGAGGCTGGCGTCGCCGGTCTCACCGGTGCGGATCCGCATGGCGTCCTCCACCGCTACCACGATGATCTTGCCATCGCCGATCTCACCGGTCATGGCGGACTCGCGGATCACCGCCATCACCTCGGCCACCGACTCGTCAACCACGAGCAGGGTGAGCATCAGCTTGGCGAGGAGCTTGGCCGGCATCTCAACGCCTCGATACACCTCCTTGTGGCCGAGCTGTTTGCCGAATCCGTTCACGGAGCTGACGGTGATACCGGTGATGCCGCAGGCCACGAGGGCATCCTTTGTGGCCTCAAGCTTCTCGGGACGGATGATGGCAAAAATGAGTTTCACGAGACTGAAGAATGAGAAAGAATTAGGATTTTGAGCTTAGCTCTCGTCCCGCTGACAGCCGATCGCTCGGGCAGGGACCGCTGAAAGTTGCGGGACACATTCGGATCTTATCTTAGGGCGATGGATCTCGACACGGGGCAAGCTGACCCCAAATGGGCATTTCGTATCCGTTGCCACATGACAAGCGGCCCTTCTGGGCCACCTTCAGAATCTTAAGTAGGCCCTTTGCGCCTGCTGATGCAACCCTGCCTAAGCGCACCATTCCTCCATGTCCCTCCCCCCTCAGATTCCGCGCCGTTCCCCATCGCCCAACCTCGGCCAGGACAGCCTTCACGAGGGCCCCCTGCGCCTGCTGCGTGGCCTGCCCGGTTTCTCCAGCCGGCGCGGACTCACCTGGCTCGCCTGTGTGCCTGTGGCCCTGTTTGGCCTGGGGCTGTTCAACCTCGCCGCCCGGGCGGCGGATCTTCCCGAGCTCACGCCCGCATTTCTGGCCAACAACACCTTTCTGTTGATCTGCGCCGTTCTTGTCATCTTCATGAACGCCGGTTTCGCGATGGTGGAGGCCGGGCTTTGCCGGCAGAAAAATGCTGTCAATATTTTGGCCAAGAATCTGATTGTCTTCGCCCTGGCGGTGACGGCCTACTGGTTCATCGGCTACAAGATAATGTACAACGCCGATTGGGTCATCCCCGGCTGGCTGAAGTTCGGTGGCATTTTCTTCGATCCCACCGTCACCCCCGAGATGATCAAGGAGGGCAAGTTGGTGCCCAGTGTGGATTTCCTCTTCCAGGCCGCCTTCGCCGGCACCGCCGCCACGATCGTGTCCGGCCTGGTGGCCGAACGGATCAAGTTCAACGAGTTCGTGATCTTCTCGCTGGTTCTGGTCGGCATCTTCTATCCGATCTCCGGATCCTGGCAGTGGAACGTGGGTGAAGGCTGGCTCAACAAGCTTGGCTTCATCGACTTCGCCGGCTCCAGCGTGGTGCACACCTTCGGCGCCTGGGCCGGCCTGACCGGAGCCCTCCTGCTCGGTCCCCGCATCGGCAAATTCGTGGGTGACAAACCCCAGGCCATTCCCGGCCACAACATCTCGATCGCCACCCTCGGTTGTCTGATTCTCTGGATCGGTTGGTACGGCTTCAACCCCGGCTCCTGGTTGTCCATGGCTCCCGAGGTGCCCTACATCGCCGTCACCACCACCCTGGGGGGGGCCGCCGGCGGCATCTCCGGAACCCTGGTGAGCCAGTTCACCGGTGGCAAGCCCGATCTCACGATGACCATCAACGGCATCCTCGCCGGCCTGGTGGGCGTGACCGCCGGCTGCGACGGCTTTTCGATGCCAGCGGCCTGGGTGGTGGGCTTCATTGCCGGTGCTCTGGTGGTGTGGTCGGTGGGCTTCATCGATTCCCTCAAGATCGACGATCCGGTGGGCGCCTTCTCGGTGCACGGCACCTGCGGCATGTGGGGCACCCTGGCGGTGGGTCTGTTCAACACCGACAAGGGCCTGCTCACGGGCCACGGCTTCAGCCAGCTCGGCTTTCAGCTCGTTGGGGTGCTGGCCTTCTCGCTGTTCTCGATCGTCACCTCCCTGGCGCTCTGGAGCCTCCTCGGCTCCCTCTCCGGCGGCATCCGCGTGACTGAAGCGGAGGAGGTGGAGGGCCTCGACATCGGCGAGCACGGCATGGAGGCCTATCCCGACTTTGCGCCGGTGGCCAAATGAAGCCAACAGTTGCAAACCCTGGCCGGCAGGTCGGGGGGAGCCAGCGGGGGCCGGAGGGCCCCCGATTTTTTTGGCCAAGGCCGGGAAAAGTCGCGATCCGTTGCCTTTGCTACAGGGGAAGTGTCAACGGCGACACATGGTGACCTGGTGAACATTGAAGAGGTTCCCCCCCTCATGCCTCGGACTTTCCCGTCCGGCGGAGGCCCGTCCGTCGCGACGACCTTCGACCGTTTCCGCACCAGCCTGCTGGCCGGCGTCCAGGTGCCCCAGCTGCGGCGTTCCGCCTTCTTCGCCATCGCGATCGGCGCCGGGCTGGTGCCGCTGATGGGCGGTGCCGCGAGGGCCGCGCTCCAGAACGCCCCCACCGATGGGGCCGACACGATGCTGATGCTGTTCGGCTCGGCCCTGGTGCTGCTGATGACCCCTGGTCTGGCGTTCTTCTACGGCGGTTTCACCCGCCCCAAGAACGTGCTCAACACGATGATGATGAGCTTCTTCCTGATGGGGCTCATCGGCGTGCTGTGGGTCGTGATCGGCTACAGCCTCGCCTTCGACACCGGCTTCAAGAGCCCCTTCATCGGCGGCCTCGGCGCCATGTGGCTGAACAACGTCGGCGGCCCGCTCGGCGATGCCCCCCTCGGCCCGGGCTTCCCGATCAGCGCCACCTGTTTCGCCCTGTTCCAGGGCATGTTCGCGATCATCACCCCGGCCCTGATCTCCGGCGCCCTGGTGGAGCGGATCAGCTTCAAGGCCTGGTTCTGGTTCTGCCTGCTCTGGAGCCTGCTGGTGTATTCGCCGATGGCCAAGATGGTGTGGGGCGGCGGCTTCCTCGGCGCCGCGGAAGGAATGATGGGCGCCATCGACTTCGCCGGTGGCACCGTGGTGCACATCGCTTCCGGCGTGGCGGCCCTGGTGGGCGCCGCGATCCTCGGACCCCGCACCACCTGGCCCAACAACAAGCGTCCGCCCCACAACGTGCCCTTCATCCTGCTGGGGGCCGGCCTGCTCTGGTTCGGCTGGTTCGGCTTCAACGGCGCCAGCATGTTCGCCTCCAAAACCGCCGGTCTGCCCTTCCTCACCACCACCACATCCGCTTCCGCTGGCCTGCTCACCTGGTGCATGATCGAGTGGTTCAAGGACGGCAAACCCACCGCCGTGGGAGCCGCCACCGGCGCCGTGGCCGGCCTGGTGGGCATCACCCCGGCCGCGGGCTTCGTGTACATGGGCCCCTCGATCGCCATCGGCGCCATCGTCGCCGCCGTCTGCCTGATTGCGGTGCGGATCAAGGCCGCCATCCAGTTCGACGACTCCCTCGACACCTACATGGTTCACGGGGTGGGTGGCACGGTGGGGGCGTTGCTCACCGGCCTCTTCGCCTCCAAGGCGCTCGTTCCGGCCGATTACTTCCCGGCCGCCGCCAAGGTGCTGGAGGAGGGGGGCAATCTGGGTCTGTTCTTCACCCAGCTCAAGGCCGTGCTCTTCACCTACGGCTTCGTGGGCCTCGCCAGCGCGATCATCTTCTGGGTGGTCGGCGCCGTGGTAGGCCTGCGGGTGACCCCGGAGCAGGAGGAGCGCGGACTCGATTTCGTGGCCCACGGCGAAGAGGCCTACGACCCCATGACCAACTGACCCCACGACAGGAGCCCCGATTCCCATGAAGATGATCACGGCAATGGTCCGCCCCACGCGGGTGGACGCGGTCAAAGCGGCCCTGGTGGCGATCGAGGTGGTCGGCATGACCGTCAGCGATTCCCGCGGCTTCGGTCGCCAGAAGGGCCAGGTGGAGCGTTACCGCGGCACCGAATTCACGGTGGAATTCCTGCCCAAGTCGAAGGTGGTGGTGGTGGTGCCCGACGAGAAGCTCGACGCCGCCGTGGCCGCCATCCTCGAGGCGGCGCGCACCGGCGAAATCGGCGACGGCAAGATCTTCGTCACCCCCGTTGAGCAGGCGATCCGCATCCGCACCGGCGATAGCGGCGAGATTGCCCTCTGAAGCGTCGCCGGCCTTGCCGGCAGCCGCGATCTGCCCACTGGTCCCGTCGCTCCTGGCGCGGGTTGGTGGGCTTTTTGCCGTCTGCACCCCTGGTGCTGGCCCATCGCCGTTCGGCGCCGATAGCCTGCAAGCGATCCCCTGACCCTCCGCTCCCCCACCGCCCGCCCAGCGTTATGGAAGCCCTGGCCGAGTACTTCAAGGTGTTCTCCGAGCCCAACCGTCTGGCGGTACTCGATGCCCTGCGCCACGGCCCGCTCAACGTGACGGCCGTGGTGGCGCGCACCGGCTTGAGCCAGGCCCTGGTGTCCAAGCACCTCAAGCTCCTCACCCTCGCCGGGGTGATCAGCCGACGGCCGGAGGGCACCCTGGTGTTCTACGCGGTGATCGACCCGCAGAGTTTCCAGCTGCTGGCGGATGCGGAGAAACTGATGCTCTCCTCCCGGCGCCAGCAGCTCGATGCCCTCGCCGCCATCCTCTGAGCTCCCCCGCGACCTGCGGGAGCTGATGATCGCCCTGGCTTCGGGCCAGCGCCGCTTCCCGGGCCTGCGTCTGCCGGATCTCAACGGCGTCGATCTCGATCTCAGCGGCTGCGACCTGCGTGACAGCTGCTTCCGCGACGCCCGCTTCGGCCATGCCCGTCTGCGCGGCGCCAGCGTCAGCGGCGCCTCCTTCCAGCAGGCCCTGCTCTGGGGCGCCGATCTCTCGGCCCTGAAGGCGGAGCGCTCCTTCTGGCACGACGCCGACCTCTCCGCCGCCCGCCTGCAGGAGGCTGATTTCCGCGGCGCGATCCTGCACCGCTGCTGCCTGCGGGGGGTTCTGGCGGCCGGTAGCCGCTGGCGCGAGGCCCGGCTGGTGGAGAGCGATTTCCGCAGCAGTCTCGATCAGCTCACCGACCTCGGGGGCTGTGACTTCCACGGGGCCGACCTCAGCTTCGCCCTCCTCCAGAGGGCCCAGCTGCATGGCGCCGACCTGCGCGATGCCTGCCTCTACGGCGCCAACCTGGCCGGGGCCGATCTGCAGGGGGCCAACCTGAGCGGCTGCGACCTGCGGGATGTCAACCTCAGCGGGGCCCACCTTCAGGGTGCCGACCTCAGCTGGGCCCAGCTTCCCGACCCGTTTCCTCCCCGCCGATGAACGACCGCTTCGACCTGATCGTTCTCGGCGCCGGCTCCGGTGGCCTTGCCGCCGCCAAACGGGCCGCCTCCTACGGAGCGCGGGTGGCGATCGTGGAGGGGGATCGGGTGGGGGGCACCTGTGTGATCCGTGGCTGTGTGCCCAAGAAGCTGCTCATGTACGGCTCGGCCTGCCGCCACTGGTTCGCCGACGCGGCCAGCTACGGGTGGAGCGTCGGGGAGGTGCGCTGCGATCCCGCCGTCCTGCTGGCCAACGTGCGCGCCGAGGTGGACCGGCTCAACGCCCTGCACATTGGCTTCCTGGCCAAAGCAGGTGTGGAGTTGGTGCGGGGCTGGGGCCGCCTGGGCGGCGCCAACCGCGTGGTGGTTGGCCAGAGCGATGGCACGGAGCGCGAGCTGCAGGCGGAGCGCATCCTGATCGCCGTGGGCGGCCGGCCCCAGCGCCCGACCATCCCCGGTGCCGATCTGGCCTGGGTGAGCGACGACCTCTTCGAGCTGGAGTCGCTGCCCGAGGCGATGGTGGTGGTGGGGGCGGGCTTCATCGCCTGCGAGTTCGCCGCCATCCTCCATGGCCTGGGGGTGAAGGTGACCCAGCTGGTGCGGGGTGATCAGCTGCTGCGCGGCTTCGATCGCGAGGCGGGCGAGGCGGTGCGCCAGGCCATGGCGGCCGACGGCATTGAGATCCGCTTCCAGCAGGCGCCGGCGGCGATCAGCGGCGACTGCGGCCCGGGCGATCTGAGCGTCACCACCCGCTCCGGCGAGGCGATCCCCTGCGGCGGGGTGCTGCTGGCCACGGGCCGGCGTCCGTTCCTGGAGGGGCTCGACCTGGCCGCCGCCGGCGTGGCGACGGAAGCGCAGCGCATTCCGGTGGACGCGGACCAGCGCACCAACGTGCCCAGCATCTATGCGGTGGGGGACGTGACCGATCGGGTGAACCTCACCCCCGTGGCGATCGATGAGGGCCGCGCCTTCGCCGACTCCGTCTACGGGCAGCGACCGCGCCGGGTGGACCACGCCCTGGTGCCCCGGGCGGTGTTCAGCCAGCCCGAGCTGGCCAGCGTGGGACTGAGCGAGGAGGAGGCGGTGGAGCGTCTCGGGGTGGAGGGGGTGCGGGTGCACCGGGCCCGCTTCCGACCGATGAGCCAGGCGCTGCCGGGGCGGGATCCGAAGGTGCTGCTCAAGCTGGTGGTGGCCCGGGATGGGGGGCGGGTGCTGGGGGCCCACATGGTGGGTGAGCACGCGGCGGAGATCATCCAGATGGCGGCGATCCCGATCGGCATGGGCGCCAGCAAGGCCGACTTCGATCGCACGATGGCCCTGCATCCCTCCGTGGCCGAGGAGTTCGTGACCATGCCGGATTGACGCCATGGCTCCAGCGACCACGCCACCGTTCCCCCTGGCCGCCGCCGCCGGAGGCGGCCCCCTGCTGATCCGCCAGCTCTTCGATGCCGCCACCGGCACCTTCACCTACCTGCTGGCGGATGTGCCCAGCCGCGCCGGGGTGCTGATCGATCCGGTGTTCGAGCAGCACGAGCGCGACCTCTCCCTGCTGCGGGAACTGGGCATCGCCCTGGTGGCCAGCCTCGACACCCACGCCCATGCCGACCATGTCACCGGCAGCTGGCTGCTCCACGCCGCCACCGGCTGCGCCATCGGCCTGGCCGCGGCCGTGGGGGCCAAGCACGTGACCCTTCCCCTCCACGATGGCGACCGGGTGGCCTTCGGCGGGCGCCACCTGGAGGTGCGCAGCACCCCGGGGCACACCGATGGTTGCCTCACCTACGTGCTCGACGACCGCTCGCTGGCCTTCACCGGCGACGCCCTGCTGGTGCGGGGCTGCGGCCGCTGCGATTTCCAGCAGGGGGACGCCCACGCCCTGTGGGCCTCGATCACCGCTCGCATCCTCACCCTCCCCGAAGGCTGCCTTCTCTATCCCGGACACGACTACGGCGGCCGGGGCGTCACCTCCGTCGCCGAGGAGAAGGCCTACAACGCCCGCCTCGGCGGAGCCGCCACGGAGCGGGATTTCGTGGGCCACATGCAGAACATGAAGCTCCCCCACCCGGGCCGGATCGCGGTGGCCCTGCCGGCGAACCTGCGCTCCGGCAGGCCCCTGGAGGAACCCCGATCCGCCGATTGGGCGCCGCTGCAGCACAGCTACGCCGGCCTGCCGGAGCTGCCTGGCGCCTGGGTGGTCGAGCACCGGGAGGGGATCACCCTGCTCGATGTGCGTTCTCCCGAGGAATACGCCGGACCGGACGGCCACGTGGCCGGCAGCCTGCTGATCCCGCTACCCGAACTGGAGGCCCGCGCCGGTGAAATCCCAGCCGACCGACCGGTGGTGGTGCTCTGCCATT
Source organism: Cyanobium sp. (assembly GCA_044348065.1). Lineage (GTDB taxonomy): Bacteria > Cyanobacteriota > Cyanobacteriia > PCC-6307 > Cyanobiaceae > Cyanobium. The sequence goes on along the minus strand of JBIKTO010000015.1, from coordinate 4,071 downwards.
CCGGCAGCCGCTCCGCCCTGGCCACCCAGCAACTGCTGCGGGCCGGCCGCCGGGAGGTGGCCAACCTGCAGGGCGGGCTGAGCCGCTGGGCGAGCGACGGCTACCCCCTCGAGGGCCGCCAGCACGGGTGAGGGGTGCTGGAGTTTCCGCTCAGAGGTCGTCTTCGACTTCCGGCTGGATCTCGCAGTCGCTCATCGGGTAGCTGACGCAGAGCAGGGCGAAGCCCTCCTCGATCTGGTCGTCATCCAGGAAGCTCTGGTCCTTCTGGTCCACCTTGCCGGAGACGATGCGGCCGGCACAGGTGCTGCAGGCCCCGGCGCGGCAGGAATAGGGCAGCTCGACGCCCTGCTCCTCGGCCGCATCGAGGATGTAAGTGTCGTCGGCGCACTCGAAGCTGTAGCCGGTGGTGAGATCGATCTTGTAGGTGGGCATCGGAGAACCATTTCTCTGTCCTCCTATAGCCCGGAGACATTGGCCCTGGGTGTAACGAGCCGCACTTCCGTCGGCGGCTGCTCACGCAAGCCCCCAGTGCTCACGGATCGCCGGGTGGCTCAGTTCCCAGGCGTGGTCGCCGGCTAGGTCCACACGTCGTGGAGCATCGCCGCGTTGCAGGCGGTCGGGTGGCGGTCGTAGTCGGCGCGGGCGCCGAGGCGCTGCATGATGTCGCGCAGGTTGCTCATCGGCTCCGCCGCACGGACCGCCGACCGTTCAGACGACGGCGAGGCCGCGCTCGTTGAACACGCCCTCGAACAGCACCGAGCTGAGGTAGCGCTCACCGGAATCGGGCAGCACCACCACGATCGTCTTGCCGGCGAAGGCCGGTTCCCGGGCGAGGCGCAGGGCGGCGGTGGCGGCGGCCCCGCAGGAGATGCCAGCCAGGATGCCCTCCTCCCGCATCAGCCGACGGGCCATCGCCACCGCCTCCTCGTCGCTCACCTGCTCGACGCGATCCACCAGGGAGAGATCGAGATTGCCGGGCACGAAACCGGCGCCGATGCCCTGAATTTTGTGGGGTCCCGGCTGCACGTCATCGCCGGCGACCGTCTGGGAGATCACCGGGCTGTTGACCGGCTCAACGGCCACCGACACCAGCGGCTTGCCGAGGGTGGTCTTGATGTAGCGGCTGACGCCGGTGATGGTGCCGCCGGTGCCCACGCCCGCCACCAGCACGTCAACGTTGGCCTGGCTGTCCTCCCAGATTTCCGGGCCGGTGGTGTCGTGGTGGATCTGGGGGTTGGCGGGGTTGGCGAACTGCTGCAACAGCACATAGCGATCCGGATCGGAGTCCGCCAGCTCCTTGGCGGCCTGGATGGCGCCCTTCATGCCCAGACGACCCTCCGTGAGCACCAGGTTGGCCCCATAGGCGGTGAGCAGCTTGCGACGCTCCAGGCTCATCGTCTCCGGCATCGTGAGCGTGACGGGGATGCCACGGGCGGCGGCCACGAAGGCCAGGGCGATGCCGGTGTTACCGCTGGTGGGCTCGACGATCTCCTTGCCGGGGCCGAGCAGACCATCCTTCTCCGCCTGCCAGATCATGGCGGCGCCGATGCGGCACTTCACCGAGTAAGCGGGGTTGCGGCCCTCGATCTTGGCCAGCACTCTGGCGCCGCAGCCCTCGGTGACGCGATTCAGCTGCACGAGTGGGGTTTTGCCGATGCTGAGGCTGTTGTCGGCGTAGATGGGGCTCACGGTGGGGCAGGTGGGGGTGGAAACGGTCAAACCCTAGGCAGCGCAGGGGGCTTTGGGTTCTGGGGCGGGGCGGCGGCCGCCGGTGTTCGGCATCCGTCATCCCCGCTTTGAGCATGGCTCGACCTCAGGGGTTGTCAAGCAAGCGGCACACCTGGCGGTTCGGCCGCTCCTCCCTAAAATCGCTTTGCGCGTGCTGCGACCGGACTGGTGAACGGATCGATCGCCGCCATGCCTCTGGCCACAGGAGTGCCCCTGGTGGCGCTCTCGATCGCGGTGCTCACCGTGTGCCTTGATCGCGGTCGCTGGTGGCTGCAGTGGTGGCGCGGCCGTGCCGGGCGCACCCAGCGCTGGCAGCGACTGCGCCGGGAGGCGGGAGCCTGCGCCCGGCAGCGGCAGCAGTGGAACCGGGAGATGCGCTTCGGCGAGCCGTTTCTGGAGGCGGCGATCGTGCTCAGCCCCCTGCTCGGCCTCACCGGCACCGTGCTGGCCCTGATGGGGGTGCTCGCCAGCCTCGGACCCGATCTCACCCTGCCCGCAGGTGCCTCCCTGCAGGGCTACGGCCAGGTGCTGATGAGCACCCTGGTGGGTCTGGTGGTGGCCCTGATCGCCAGCGCCACCCTGCTCACCAACCGGGGCCTGCGCTCCTGGCAGCTGGAGCGCTATGAGCGGCTGGGGCCAGCGGCCGGGGATGGTGCCGAGCACTCTGAGGTCGCTGCGAGCCTGCCGTGACCTTCGCCCTCCCCTGCCTGCTGGGGTTGACCCTGCTGGTCTGTGGCGTGGTGGCCTCGCTGCCGGCGGTGGTGAGTGAGCGCACCCCGCGCCAACGCCCCCAGGGGCCGGTGGCCGCCGGCGACGAACGCCTGCGGGTCGTGCAGGGGCCGGGCGATCGCTGGTATGTCAATGGTGTCCCCGTCAGCCGGGCGACCCTGCGCAACCGCCTCGCCGGCGGGGAGGAGGCGCGGGAGGTGCGCTATCTCCCCTCGGCGGCGCTGCCGATGGCCACGGTGAGCACGTCATTGCGCTGGCTGCGGCAGGGGAACCGTGGGGCGGTGATGCTGGAGCTGCCGCCGCCACCATGAGGCATCCTTCAGGCGGGATCCGGGTCGGGATCTGGCTCGACGGCCTCTCGCTGGCGGGGCTTGGCCTGGCGCTCTCGCTGCTGCTGGTGGGCCTGGTGACGGTGCCCCAGCGGCGGGCGCAACGTCCGGGCGGCGAGGGGGTGCTGGCCCTGCACCTGGAGGCGGACGGGGGGCTGCGCCTCTGGAACCGCCGGCTCAGCGATGACGAACTGAGCGCCCTGCTGCGGCAGGCGGTCCTGCGGCCCGGCGCGCCGCCGCGGCTGCGGCTGATCCCCGCTGCCGCCCTGCCCTGGGGGGCCGTTCGCGAGCGCCTGGACACCCTCGCCGCTCGCCACGGCGATCTCCCTGTGGAGCTGCAGCTGCCTTGAAAGTGCCCTCCCTGTCCCGTTGGCCCATCGCCGGGCCGCTGACGCTGGCGCTGCTGGCAGCCCTGCTGCTCCATGGCCTCTGGCTGGCGGAGCTGCAGCTGCGCCAGCGGCGCCAGGCCCCACCCCCGCGCCTGCAGCGGCCCGATGACACCCCGGAGCTGCTCGTGTTCAGCCGCCAGAGGCCCGAGCCCCTGGGTCTGGAGAGCGTGCCCCTGCCACCCCCCTCGGCCCTGCCGCCGCCGCCGCCGCTGCTGCCCGAGCGGCAGGGCCCGGGCAAGCCGCTCCGCGCCGGCGTGGCGGCTGGCAGCCGGCCCAGCCCGTCCGGCCGCCCGGACAGCACCAGCCGCCCCGCCGCCTCCAAGCCCGTGCGGTCCCCGTCCCGGCCGTTGCAGCGCCAGGGACCTCCGCCTCTGCCCCCCCTGCCGCCGGTGGCGCCGCTGGATCTGCTGCGGGAAGCACGGGCGCGGGGCGCGGACGCCAGCCCGCCCCTGGCGGATGAGCTGCAGCGGCGCTGGCGCGCCCTCTGGCAAAGCGCCGAGGCGGGCCCATCCCCACCCGCGGCCCTGGCCGCCCGACCGGCGGATGCGGAGCTCCGGCGCCTGCCCCTGGTCCAGGCGCGGGCGGAGGGCCTGGAGCCGGACTCCGGCCGGCCCCTGCGCCTCGACGACCACTGGCTGCTGCCCTGGATCGAGGGGGAGCAGCTGTGGCTGTTGCGGCTGCCCGGCTGACGGCCCCCGGTTCGCTCCCTTCAGCCGAGGGGGAGCAGCAGCTCCAGCAGGGCGCCGCCCTGGGGATGGTTGGCGGCCTGCACCCGGCCGCCATGGGCGTGGGCGATCTGCTGCACGATCGCCAGGCCCAGGCCGCTGCCGCCGCGAGGGCTGCGGGAGCGGGCCGGATCGCCGCGATAGAAGCGTTCGAACAGGTGCTCCAGGTCT
>JBIKTO010000237.1:0-5022 GCA_044348065.1 Cyanobium sp. | reverse complement strand
CAGCGACGGCGATGCCGGCACCCTCAACCTCCTGCTCGATCTGGCGGCCCGCTGGCGGCCGGCCCAGGTGCTGGTGCTCGGCGATCTGATCCACGGTCGCCTCGGCCTCACCGCCGACCTGCGCCAGAAACTCGCCGCTCTGCCCGAGCTGCTCGGCGCTCCCCTGCGGTTGGTGGGGGGCAACCATGAGCGGGGCAGCTGGATGGAGGGGCTGCCCTGCGAACCCTCCCTTGCCCTGGGGGATCTGTGGCTGAGCCACGCACCGGAGGCCGGCGACGGCCGGCTCAACGTCTGTGGCCACCGCCATCCGGTGGCGGTGGTGGGCCAGGGGGCGGAGCGGCTGCGGCTGCCCTGCTTCGCCTACGAGGAGGGGGCCGAACGGCTCACCCTTCCCTCCTTCGGGGAACTCACGGGAGGCCATCCCTGCGGTGCCGACGAGCGGGTGTGGCTGGTGGCCGAGGGGCGGGTGGTGCCCTGGGGGCGGCTGGAGCCGCCCCTCAGCCGGCGGCGGCGAGGGCCCGCACCACGTCGCCGCGGGTGAGCACCCCGATCGGACGGTGCTCCCCATCGAGCACGAACAGGCGCTGCACACGGCTTTCGTGCAGCTGCTTGGCCGCCGCCTGCAGGGTGGTGGTGGCGGCGCAGCTGTGGGGGTGGGCACTCATCACGTCGGCGACGGTGTTGCCCAGCACCTGGTGCACCTGCCGGTCCCACTGCAGGGGGTTGCGCAGGTAGATCACGGCATCGAGCAGCATCACGTACGGGCCGGCGTCGAAGCCGCTCTCCCGCACCATCAGGTCCTGTTCGGTGAGCTCCCCCACCAGCTCCCCCGCCTCCCCAAGCACCGGCAGGCCACTGATGTGGTGCTCGCTCATCAGCTGCACGGCCTCCTGGAGGGGGGAATCCCGCCGCACGCTGAGCACCGGGGCACTCATCACGGCGGAAACGGGGCGGTCGACGACCATCGGCTTCGGGCTGGTTCCAGCATTCTGCTGCGGCGGCGATGCCGAGCTAGAGGAAGGGGGTGTTGCCGACCTCCCGTGCGCCGACTCGCCGATGGGCTCACCGTGGCCCGCGCCGCGCTGGGCCTGCCCCTGCTGATCGCCCTGGCGGCCGATTGGCAGAGCCTGGCCTGGCTCCTGCTGCTGTTCGGCGGCCTGAGCGATGCGCTGGACGGGTGGCTGGCCCGCCGGGCGGGTGGGGGTTCGGTCTGGGGGGCCCGCCTCGATCCCCTCACCGACAAGATCCTGATCAGCGCGCCCCTGCTCTGGCTGGCGGCCGCGGGCGCCCTGCCCCTGTGGGCGGTGTGGCTGCTGCTGGCCCGGGAGTTGCTCATCTCCGGCTGGCGGGCGGGGCAGGCCAGCGGCGGCCCGGCCTCCTGGGGGGGCAAGGGCAAGACGATCCTGCAATTCGCCAGCCTGCTGCTGCTGCTCTGGCCCGGCGGATGGGGCGAAGCGGCGCTGGTGGAGGGCCTGCGCGGACTCGGCTGGTGGCTGTTCTGGCCGTCGCTGCTGCTGGCCCTCAGCTCGGCGCTGGGCTATCTGCGCAGGGGGTAGGGGGACGCAGCCCAGCCAGGCGCGCCCTTTCCAGCTGCCCTTTACGCCCTTGGCCCTTATTGCAGGACTCAGCAATTCAGGGAATCAAATCGTTGTCTGCTTGAGCGCCAAGGAGGAGCATGGGACGAGGCGAATGCAGGCGAGTGAGCGGCAGCACGAAAACGGAATATGGGGCTTCGAGTGCAGAGCACGAATGGAAACTGCCCGCAGCACCTCACCCAGTTACGATTTGCAGACAAACGATGCCAACCAGGGCTATGGGAAAGAAACTGCTACCTCAAAAGAGCTTCTTGCCAGGTGGCTAAACAAATTTTTATCAGCTACAGCCGTCATGATGCCGACGCTGCCAAGAGCATTGTCGCAGACCTCGGGGACCTGAAGCACGACGCATGGTACGACCAGGAACTCAGTGGTGGACAGGCCTGGTGGGACCAGATACTTGCAAACATCCGTGATTGCGATTATTTTCTCTTCATTCTGAGCCAATCTTCCCTTGATTCAGTGGCCTGCCAGCGGGAGTTTACGTATGCGGCGGAACTGAATTGCCCGATCCTGCCCTTGCTCGTGGGTGACAACATTGCATTCAATCTGTTGCCACCAGCTCTCTCCCAGATCCAAATTCTTGATTATCGAAAACGGAACGACGATCCAAAAATTGCGATTATCTCGTTAGTCAATTCCCTGAATTCCCTCCCTGCTCGCTCGCCGCTGCCAACGCCGCTGCCAACGCCGCCGGAAGTGCCGCTGTCCTATCTGGGTAAACTTGCGCTGAAGCTAAGTGACGAAAGGGGTTTGAGCCGCGAGGAGCAAAGCCAGCTTGTAATGGATCTCAAAGCTGCCTTTCGCGATCCGGCAACCCACAACGATGCGCGGGTGTTGATGAAGCGGCTGGGGCAACATCCTGAAGTGCTTGCCAGCATCGCACGGGAGATTGATGACATGCTCAATGCTTCAGTGGCCGGCCTGCCGGAATCGCAAGCGCCCTCCAAAGCGGCCCATGCGCCAGCACGCCGGAACCGCGCACCGGCGCGTGTCGCCCCTGCAGAGCTTGAACAGCCAGCCCCCAATCGGATGGCGAGCGACATCACCACCGGCAGTACCTCATTCTCCAGCAACATTCGCAGAACGTGGGCAAAACACGCTCCAATTTATTCCCGCCTGGCTGGGGGCGTTATGCTTATCTTGGCGTTTATAAGTGCAGGCAGTAGTCAATCAGGGGAGGTATTTAGGTTAAATTTTGGATTACTCTTGATGCTAATCGGCTTTTTGCGCTGGGTTGAACAGCCTAAAGAATACCTTCCAGCGAAACCTTGGTCGCAATTATTTTCACTAGTTCTAATTTTTTATGGATTTATTGCTCCCATTCTGTTGATACTGCCAGTATATTTTTTTGATCACAAAATCCTTGGGATGGTATTGTTGTTGGATGGAATCATATCTACAATTCTCTCCTTTTCATTCTTGCATTTGCGATTTTGGCAATTGAGAGCTTTCACCGCGTTTGCATTAGCAATTACTGGACTAATCGTCTTAGCGAGCAGCAGCGGTACCATGGTCGTTTATGGGTATCTCGCTCTTATGTTTGTGATAGCTGCAATCTTCAAGCTCATCTTCGGCAACTTTCTCTTTTGATTCTTTCAGTACCACCACTGACTCTCCCGTAACCGCAAAGACCGGGAGATCCCGCTCCCCTATCCCAGCAGCGCCTCATCGCCACTGAAATCCGGCGTGCCCGGCGGCCGCAGCGCGTAATCGTTCGCCCAGCTGTCCGCCAAGGTGGCCTCCAGATCAAACTCCGGCTCCCAGGCCAGTTCCCGCCGCACTCTCGTGATGTCGGTGAGGAAATGGGCCAGGCGCAGCGGAAAGGCCTTGCGCGCCTTCTTGTCCAGGCCCGCTGGATCGAACGAGCGGATCTCCACGCTCTCCGGATCCTTGCCGGCGGCCCGCGCCGCGGCGGCCACCAGGCCCCGGAAGGTCACCCCCTGGCGGCCTGAACAGTTGTAGATCCGATTCGCCGCCGCATCCACCTCGATGCAGCGGGCCATCGCGGCCGCCAGATCCGCCACATGCCCCAGCTGGGTGATCGTGCTGCCATCCCCCGGCAGCGGCACCGGCCGCCCCTGGGCGATGCGATCGAAGAACCAGCTCTCCACCGGGTTGTAATTCCCCGGACCCACGATGTAAGTGGGCCGGAAGCTGGTGAATGGGATCCCCTCCGCCCGCAGCCACTCCTCCGTTTCCGCCTTGCCCGCATGGCGGCTGGCCGGGTCGGTGGGGCTGTCCTCATCCAGCGGCCACAGCTCGCTGTCGGCGTACACCCCGGCCGAACTCACGTACACAAACCGATGGGCGGGCGCCCCGGTGCGCTCCACCACCCGCCGCGAATCCTCCTGGCTGCGCCCCGAGCTGTCGACGATCACCTCAAACGAGCGCCCCTCCAGGGGCGCCAGTCCGGCGTCATCTCCCCGATCGCCCACCAGGTGCTCCACCCCCTCCGGCAGCGGCTGCCGGCCCCGGGTGAAGAGGGTGAGGTCGTGGCCTGCCGCCTGCAGCCGCGCCACCAGCGGCCGCCCCACAAAACGCGTGCCGCCCATCACCAGAATCCTCATCGCCAGGCCCCGCCACTGCCGCGCCATTCAAGCGCCAGGCGCCGCCCAACCGTTGCCGCTCAGGAGCCACAGGGCAACGGCTGGCCCAGCTGTTCAAACGGCACCGGATCGAGCTGCAGCACCACCGTCGCCGCCCCCGGCGGGGCCTGCGGCAGCACCTCCGTCGTGCGCTGGTATCGGCGCCCATCAAACACCAACTGCACCCGCTCCCCGGGCGGGCCGCCAAGGGCCAAAGCCGCCGGCAGCGTCAGGTTCTGCCAGCCATAGCGGCTCTGTCCATCGATCAACAGCGGCGATTCGAACAGATCCAGCTCATTCACCAGCTCCAGCCCCGTGGCCGCCTGCTGGAACACGATCAACGTGCAACCACGACTGCCGCAGGCATACGAACCCACCACCGCCGCCACCACCTCCGACTGGCCATCGCCGTTGAGGTCCACCCAGGTGTGCACGTAGCGGAGCTCGCCCACCTCCCGGCAGCGGGGCCGCTCCCCCTTCGTGCGGGCCTGCTGCCATTCGGTGCCATCCGGATCCGGCTGCTTGCCCGGCACCAGGTCAAAGGGTCCATCGAACAGCCGCTGGCGGATCGCCGCCTCCAGCACCCGATCCGGCCCCTTCGCCGCCGGCAGCACCTGCCCCACCCCCGGCAGCGGCGGCGCCATCACCGGCGGCGGCGCCACAGGCGCCATGGCCTGCCCCCAGCCCACCGCCGGCCACAAGGGCACCAGCACCAGCAGCCGAATCAGGCGCATGCGCGATCGGCGCCGCATCGCAGGATCCCGAAACCTAGGGCCGCACGCACCGCCGGAACCGATGATGCCCCCAGACCCACGCCCCCTCGGCGCCATGGACGTCAT
>JBIKTO010000236.1:0-5027 GCA_044348065.1 Cyanobium sp. | reverse complement strand
GGCGGTGGCCCAGGTGCTGCTGCAGCGGCTGGTGGGGGGCCTCAATCTCGCCGGCGCCGTCAACGCCCCCCGCCTCCACAACCAGCTGCTGCCCGATCGCCTGGAGGTGGAGGAGGGTTTCAGCGCCGACACCCTGCGGCTGCTGGCGGCGATGGGTCACAACCTCAAGCGTTCCGCCGTGATGGGGGCGGTCAACAGTGTGGAGCTGCCGCTGGGGGGCGGCGCGCTGGGGGCGGCGGATCCGCGCCGTGCGGAGAGCCCGGCAATGCCGGAGTGAACCGCCACCATCGGCGGCGATTGTGCAATCCTCAGCGGGTTTGTGCCGCGTCCCTGATGTTGTCCCTGCCCGTCGTCCTTCGCCGCCTGGGCGGGGTGATCTCCCTGGTGTTGATCGGCTGGGCTGGCCAGGCCCAGGCCCAGGACCCGATGGCGCCGATCACCCTCGCCGAGGCGCTGCCGCCCGCCTCCCCGGAGCCGCTTGCGCCCGCCAACCCCGACGCGCCCCAGCAGCTGCAGGAGGAGGCCCGCGAGGGCAACTCCGAAGCCCTGGCCAAGGAGGCCCAGAACCCGATCGCCAGCCTGATCAGCCTGCCGATCCAGTGGAACAGCACCCCGGGCAGCCAGTGGGCCCCCACCGCCAGCGACCCGACGGCCCGGGGCAACCGCACCCTCAATATCTGGAACGTGCAGCCGGTGGTGCCGTTCCCGGTCAACGACCGCTTCACCCTGATCAGCCGCGTGATCGTGCCGGTGATCCAGCGCCCCCTGGCCGGCGCCACGGATGTGATCGGCCTCGGCGACATCAATCCCACCCTGTTCGTGGTGCCCCGCAGCCGCGGCAACCTGCAGGTGGGCTTCGGCCCCACCCTGGTGATCCCCTCCGCCACGGATCTGCGGCTGAGCAGCCAGCGCTGGAGCGCCGGCCCCGCCGGCGTGGCTGTCTACACCCGCGGCCCGATCGTGGCGGGTGTCTTGGTCAACAACATCTGGTCGTTCGCCGGCAGTGGCGGCAGCGATGTCAACGCCATGTTGATCCAGCCCTTCTTCAACTACAACCTGCCCGGCGGCTGGTATCTGATCAGCTCACCGATCCTCACCGCCGACTGGACCCTCGCCGCCGGCAAGGGCTGGACGATTCCGGTGGGTGGCGGCGTCGGGCGGCTCTTCCGGCTCGGCTCCCAGCCCTTCAATGCCTCCCTGCAGGCGTTCTGGAACGCCGCCCGGCCGCAGATCCTCGGCGATGAATTGCTAGGAGGGGTCACCGTCCGTCTGCAGGTGCAGGCCCTGTTCCCCACCGGCCGCTGAGGGAAGGCGATCAGCCGCCGGCCGAACTCGCCGGTTCGGGCTGCTCGAACACCTCCTGGGCGGATCCCTTGGCCTGGCGGGCGGCCTTGGTCCCCGGCAGCAGTTCGAAGTCGGCGCTGAACTGCACCAGAACCGACTGCAGCTGCTGCACCACGCCCGGATCACCCTCCAGCTTCGCTTTGCCCGCCGCCGCCAGGGCCGCCAGGGTGGTCTGGCCGGACATGATCGTTTCCAGGTCGCTGCGGTTCAGCTCGATCGCCAGGTCGGGGTTGGGCAGGAGGAAACCCTTGCTGCTGGTGAGGGTGGCGTTGCTCAGCTCAAGGATGAACCTTTCGCCGTTGTCGGGCGTGGAGAGGTTGATGGTGAACTGCAGGTCTTGGGCTCGCTGGCTGTCCACCCGGATCGCCAGGAAGTCGAGCAGCAGTTCGGTGGACATGGCGCGCACCATCTCCGGATTCACCAGCTGGTGGGCGTTGCCTTCCGGGAAGCCGTTGCGCAGCTCGAAGGCGGCGGCAAGAAAACTGTTGCGCACACTGGGGCTCTCCTTGCGATAGCCGATCTGCTCGAACACATCGGCCAGCAGATCCTTGGCGGCCTGGTTGTGCGGCTCGGCGTAGAGGAGTTTGTTGAGGAGTTCCATGGCGGCCCGATCCTCGCCCTGGCCGTGCAGTTCGCCGGCTTTGCTGAGGATCCGCTCGGCGCCGCCCATCATCTCCACATAGAGGGGTGCCGATTCGCCGGGGGAGAGGGGGATCAAGGTGGCGGGATTGGCGTCCCAGTAGCCCAGGTAGCGGTTGATCACCGCACGGCTGTTGTGCTCCTCGGAGCCGTGGTAGCTGCGGGCGGCCCAGTGTTGCTTGAGGCTGGCTGGCTGCTGATAGAGATTATGAATTTCATTGATCGTCACGCCCTTGTTGGCTTTGTGCAGCACATCGTTGTGCAGGTGGGCGTAGGTGTCGCGCTGGATGCGCATCACTTCCTGAATCCTCTCATTGCCCCAGCGCGGCCAGCTGTGGGAGGCGAACATCACCTCGGCCTCCTGGCCAAAGAGATAGAGGGCTTCACTGATCTTCTTCGACCACTCCAGCGCATCCCGCACCAGGGCGCCGCGCAGAGTGTAGATGTTGTGGATCGTGCCGCAGATGTTCTCGGCGGCCCAGAAGGCTTTCCATTGCGGGAAATAGGTGTTCATCTCCGCCGGGGCTTCGGTGCCGGGCGTGTTCTGAAACACCATCTGCACGCCATCGATCTCCACCTTCTCGATCGCCTGCTCCACGGTGCGGTTCGGTTCGATCAGCCCCACCCGCCCGGAGGCGGTGTTCTTGCCGATCGACTGATCCACGTGGCCGAAGGGACTGCGGGGCAGCAGCAGACCATATTGGAAGAAGGCGCGCCGGTTCATTGCGGTTCCGGTGTAGACGTTCTCCGCAATCGCGTGCTGCATGAAGCCCACGGGTGCCAGGATCTGCACCTTGCCGCTGCGCACATCCTCCTCGGCCACCACACCGCGCACGCCGCCGAAATGGTCGACATGGCTGTGGGAATACACCACCGCCACCACCGGCCGCTCGCCCAGCTGCTGATTCACCAGCTCCAGGGCGGCCCGGGCCGTTTCCTTGCAGGTGAGCACATCAAACAGGATCCAGCCCGTTTCGCCTCGGATGATCGTCATGTTGGCGAGGTCGAAGCCCCGCACCTGGTAGATCCGCTCAGGCACCACCTCATAGAGCCCGTAGGCCATGTTGAGCACGGCCTGCCGTTGCAGCGAGGGGTGGATCGTGTCGAAGACGCTGTCGAAGCTCTCCAGCAGGAAGCCGTAGCAGCCCATGTCCCAGGCCACGTGGCCATCGTCCGCCAGGATCTGCTGGAAGGCGGGGGCGGCCAGGAAGCCCCGCTGGGCCTCCTCGAAATCACGCTCGTCCTCGAATGGCAGGCTGCCGCGCAGTTCGTTCTGAAAGGCGATCGTGAAGGGGGAGGGCGGCTTGCCCTTGGGATCGAAATGCTGGTGGGTCATGGCGGCCGTTCAGGCGCTGGTTGGCGGCGTCGGCGCGGTGAGCAGGTTCACCGCCGAGAAGGCGAGCGAGACGGCGAAGAGGGTGCCGATCACCCAGACGCTGTCATTGGGCCACTCCACCACCAACATGCCGCCGAGCACGGCGGTGACGATGCCATCGAGCAGCACCAGGCCGCGGGCGGGCACGGCCTGGCTGGCGGCGGCGGCCAGCTCCATCACCCCCTCCACCAGCAGCAGCACCCCCAGGAAGAGGGTGAGGCTGATCGTGCTCTGGATCGGAAACACCAGGCAGGAGAGGCCGCCCACCAGGTAGAGCAGGCCGGAGAGGGCGCGGAACACCTTGGCGCCGGTGGCCTCCGCCCCCGTGAGCCGCAGCAGCTGGGAGACCCCGGCCACCGTGGCGGCGCTGCCCAGCAGGATCGTCAGGAAGGTGGCGGAGGCGAAGGGCAGCACCAACGCCAGGCCGGCGCCGGCGAACAGCAGGGCGGCGGTGAGCCAGCGCAGGGTGGGGGAGGCTGGAGCGGACACGGGGTCGGAGGAGGGTACGCCCGAACCGTAGGCACGGGCAGGGCGGCCGTGTTCCCAAACGTGACAAAGGGGCAGCGGATCGCCGCAGGCTCTCCAGCGTGGAGCTGAATCGGCCGGATGCCCGTTTTGATGGTTGGTCACGGCGTGATCGCCAACGCCCCGCGCCTCGGCGCCGCCCTGCTGGAGGCCCCATGACCCACGACCCGATGGCGGAGGAAGCCCTGCTGTCTTCGGAGCTGCGCCGCATCGCCGAGCGCGACCGCGACGGCGTGCCCTGGGATCTGTGGGGAAGCTACCTGCCGGAGCGCCAGTGGGGCACCGTGCGGGAGGACTACTCAGCCGATGGCGACGCCTGGCGCTCCTTCCCCCATGACCACGCCCGCTCCCGGGTGTACCGCTGGGGGGAGGACGGCCTGCTGGGGCTGTGCGATCGGGAGTGCCGGCTGTGTTTCTCCATGGCGCTCTGGAACGGGCTGGATCCGATCCTCAAGGAGCGCCCCTTCGGCCTGGCCAACGGCGAGGGCAACCATGGTGAGGATCTGAAGGACTCCTTCTTCCACCTCGCCAACACCCCCACCCACAGCTTCCTGCGGGGGCTGTACAAATATCCGCAGCAGCGCTTCCCCTACGAGCGACTGCTGACGGAGAACCAGCGGCGGGGCCGCGACCAGCCGGAGTTCGAGCTGGTGGATACCGGCATCTTCGACGAGGGTCGCTACTTCGATCTGGTGGTGGAGGTGGCCAAGGCCGCGCCCGACGACCTGGCGATCAGGCTGCGGGCGATCAACCGCGGCCCCGATCCGGCGCCGCTGCACCTGCTGCCCACCCTCTGGCAGCGCAACACCTGGAGCTGGGGCTATCCCGATGAGCGGGAGACGCCGATGCAGCTGGCGGGCGACGTGCTGGTGGCCGAGCCGGGCGGTGGCCTCGGCCGCTACGAGCTGCAGTGCCGCGAGGAGGGCCCCTGGCTGTTCACCGATAACGAAACGAACCACGAGCGGCTCTACGGCCAGCCCAATCCGCGGCCGTTCCAGAAGGATGGCTTCCACCGCCATCTGATCGAGGGGGAGGCGGGCGCGATCAACCCCGCCCAGCGGGGCACCAAGGCGGCCCGCTGGCTGCAGCGCAGCCTGGCGCCGGGCGAGGAGTGGGTGGTGGCCCTGCGCCTGCGGGGGCCCAC
>JBIKTO010000235.1:0-5035 GCA_044348065.1 Cyanobium sp. | reverse complement strand
TGCAGGCTGAGGTGGAGCAGACCACCAGCGCGGCCAATGCAGCGGGCCTGGCCCGAGTCGGTTCCGCCACCCGCGCCTTCGGCATCAGCGATCCCGATCTTGAGCTCACCGCCGATGGAATCAAGAGCGGCTCCAGCGCCACGATCACGATCAGTGGCTCGGCGGAAGCCAATACATCAGCGTCCACGATCAACCGCGCTACCGAAGGCGACTTCACGATCAATGCAGCCACCAACCGTCTGCAGACAACTCTCACGGGCGGCCGCTTCCCCTTCATCGACAACGACCGCATCCGTTTCGCCACCTCCGGTGGTGGTCTGATTGCGGGTCGCGATTATTACGTCGTCAACCGTGATGCAAGCGCCGGCACCTTCCAGGTCACCACGGCACCCGACGACACCTCCGGCGGGATCGTGACCCTCAGCGCCGGCACAGTCAGCGGCTATCGACCGGCGGATGCCAGTGCTGATGATGTCAGCAGCGTGATCGGCCTCAGCCTCAACCAAGCGATCGGGATCGAAAGCGGCGATCAACTCGACCTCTCCATCACCGCGAATCTCTCCTCCCAGATCAGCGGCACCAGTGTTGACGGCGAGGCTGCGGCCGGCCTCAATCGCCTGGGGGCGATCGCGGATCTTGATGTGGCGCCCATCGCCAGAACCATCGGCCTGGACGCCACCACCATCGTGGCCGGTGCCGACAGCTCGATCCTGATCACCGCCACCACCGAGAGCAACGCCGAAGCCTTGACCATCGGCGGCCAGGCCCAGGCGGAACAGAACGCCAGCACGGCAGGTGTCGTTTCCAGTCCGATCAGCGTTGGCGGTGCCCTCGAGCTCAGCAGCAACGCATCCCAGAATCTTCAAGCCCAGGCTGACTCGACGGCGGGCAACGCCAGGGCGCTCAGCGGCGCCGGACCGGGCACGGCGGCGCTACCTACAAGCAACGGCAACCTGGCCCGAGTGGTGTCGCTGGACGACAGCGAGATCAGCGCAGGCTCTTCGCTGAACCTTGAGGCTCAGGCCAGGATGAACCTGGGAACCAGCGCCAGCACGGTGGGTGGCAGCCGCAGCCTCGAGGGTGCGCAAGCCGCGGAAGAAGCGACCGCCATCAAGTTGCTGAATCATCGGCTCGCCGACGGCGATCGGCTGCAGGTGGGGGTCGCCTCGGGTGCCCTGCTCCCCAATACCGATTACGTGGTTCGCACCATCAGCTTCGGCACGATCACCCCCGGAGCAGCCGGCACCACCACGCCAACCATTGCATGGCCCACTGGTTTCTCCCTCCCCAATGACACGCCCATCCGCTTCGGTCTTGCCACCACAAGCCCGATCGAACGGCGCACCAAGCGCAACGGCATCGACCTGGGCACCACGTACTACGTCCGCAACAGCGCCGGTGGCACCTTCCAGCTCAGCACCGCACCTGGCGGTGCCGCCATCGAGCTCACGTCTGACAGCACAGGCGATGACCCTCTGATTGACATCGATCGCTTCCGGCTGGCCGATCCCGCCGCCATCGATCCGAGCGATCCCGCCGCGGCCGTCCTCCTGGCCCCAGGACTCCCGGCAGGTGGCACAACCTTCCTGCAACCCTCGGCCGCCTACGCCTTCAGTGGTTCGCGGGAGCGGGACTTCACCCTCAGCGCCACCGACAGCAATGAGGTCTCCAGCCTCACCGGGATCGATGGAACCACCGCTGGTGGGCTCTTCCGTTCCCTGATAGCCGGCGCCAGTACCGCCATCTCCGGCATCGCCGAGGGCGTTCTCTCCGCCTTCACCCGCAACACCGGCGGGGACGCCACTGCGGCGTCGGGAACGGTTGCGGTCGGCATTCTCAACACCGCCATCACGGCCGGGAGCGACGGTGAAATCGAAGCCAGCGCCGACCTGCAGGCCACTGCCGAGGCCAGCACCACAGGCACCCCCATCTCCGGCAGCACGCCGGTGCTCGACAACGCCGTCGCCAATCTCAATCTCAGCGCCTCCGGTCTGCGCGCAACCCTGGAAACCCAGGACATCAGCATCGGTAAGGATGGCGTCATCGCGACCTCGGCGGCCATCGATGGCAGCTCCCGCGCCGCCGGTGTCAGTGCGGTCAGTGATGCCCTGGCTGCCGTTGAGGCCACAGGCCTGAGCGCCGATGCGCAGGGCATCACGATCACGATCGCAGGCTCCGGCACGGTGGATGCCAGCGCCCGGATCGGCAGTCTCGCGGCCCCGCTGCTCGTGAGTGCCGAATCGGGTGCCGTCGGCGCCGCCAGCGCCCGCGCTGGCGCTGAGGTGAGCGGCATCCTCGGCACCTACGACGCCATCGCGGCCGACTTCAGCCAGCTGCAGGCCGGTGGCAAGCAGGGCCTCCTCTCCGCCGATGCCCTGCTCTCCATCGACCTCTCAGCCCAGGCGGTCAATGGCGCGGCCACCGCCTCGCTCACCGATGCCGCCGGCTCCAGCGCCGATGTCACCGGCATCCGCAACATCGACCTCACCCTCGGCGCCGGCAACAGCCGTGTCGATGCCTTCGCCCGTGGCCGCAGCGATCTGCTGGCCGAGAGCGTTCAGCAGGACGCCAGCAGCACCGCCACCAGCACCAGCAGCGGCATCCTCAGCAACGCCGCGGACCCGATCAGCATCAGCTTCGCGCAGACTGGCAAAATCGCCTCCCTCGCCTCCCAATCCCTGATCGCTGAAGCTCTCTCGGTCCATGGCATCGCCACCAGCTCCCTCACCAGCGCCGCCAACGGCATCCAGAACGTGGTGCTCAGCGGAGGGGATGACCTGCAGCTGAACTCCACCGCCCTCGCCACCCTTCGCGGCACCGCCAGGTCCACCAACGGCAGCGCTTCGGCCTGATGCTCCCCTGCCCCCACATCAGCAGCGACCTCCGAGAGGCCGTCGCCCGCTTTGCCCTGCAGCCCCTGCCCGAACTGCTCCTGCAGCACGGCATGCTCCGTTCCGCCGCTCGAGACGCGATTCTGTTCCGCCTGCGGGAGGAGGTGTCCTTCAGCGCTGAGGAGGAGCCGATTGTGCTCACCCGTCTCTGGGAGGGCGTACCCGCGGAACCTCCCGCCTCCCTCGGCGGAGACTGGCTCTCAACCCTGCCCGAATTGCTGCGTGGGCCGCTCGGCGATCGCTGGAATCAAATCCGCCAGCAGAAATGGATTGAGGACACCTACCGCGATCGACTGGAGCCCTACTTCCTCGAGCGCCGTGCCGATCTGGAACAGGTGGTCTACGGCATGATCCGTCTCAAGCAGCAGGGGGCCGCCGAGGAGCTCTACCTGCGCCTGCTCGACGACAACGCCGACTTCGGCAAGCTCGCACAGCAGTACTCTCTTGGAGAGGAGCGTTTCACCCACGGACTGGTGGGGCCGATGCTGATCTCCCAACCCCATGCCACGATTCGCGCCGTGCTGCAGGGTCTTACCGTCGGGGAAATCCATCCGCCCTTCCGGGTTGATCCCTGGGTGCTGCTGGTGCGCATGGAACATCGCATCCCCGCCAGCCTCACGGATGCCACCCGTCTGCAGCTGTACAACGAACTCTTTGAAGCCGATCTCAACGCGACGCTCGATGCGGTGCTCACGGAGATCTATCCGCAACTGATCAATGCCCCACCGGCTCTGCCCGCGGGAGAGAGCAACGAGCTGGCCAATCCCGTGATTCTGGATCCGGAGGGCTAAGTGGCCGATCTCAACCAGATCCTGGAGCTGCTGCGCTCGTTCCCCTTCCTCGCCGATCAACCGCAGGATCTCCTGGTCCAGTTCGCTGGCACGGCCCAGCTGTTGCGCTTCAGCCTTGGCCAGGCGATCAGCCGGGCGGGACAGCCCCAGACCCAGCTGTTCTTCCTGCTGCAGGGCAGTGCTCGCTCGGTTGTGATGGCCCAACGGCTTCCCAAGGGTGTCGCCACCTTGCAGCGTCTCGACCCTGGTGCGGTCTTCGGCTGGACAGAGTTGAGCTGCGGACGCAACTGCGAGACCTTGATCGCCTCGACGGATCTGGTGGCTCTGGCCATTCCCCTGGCGGCCATGCGGGAAGGGATGGCCACCAGTCCCGGCCTCCTGCAGCGGGTCACCACCAGCGTCAACCCCTCGGAATTGTTCTCCCTCCTCGACGCCTACCTCCGCGACTACCCCCGTGCCCTCGGCCAGGAGGTGGTGCAGGCCTCGATCACGCTCTCGGAAACCTCCAGGGCCGCCAGCCTGAGGCCCGATCAACTGGCCAGCACCTCCTTTCCCGCCGAACGGGTCTGGCTGGTCTCCAGCGGCGGGCTTCCGATCGGCACCGCCCTGCCCACAAACCAGATTGCCGCGGGTGAGGAGCTGATGCGGGTGATCGGCATCGACCGCGCTGCCCTGGCGGCCCTGCTCGATCCACCGGCCGAAACCGCGGAGGCAGGGGTGGGCGGCGCCAAGGCAAAGCCAGGCATCCCGCTGGTGCTGGAGACCTGGGAGGCGCAGCGACGCTCCCTCGAGGAGCAGGGCATTGAAGAGGCCATGGATCTCCCTCTCCAGGAGGCCATCGAACCAGAGGATGAGGAGCGCAGACCCGCCTCCGCGTTTCCATGGCATCGCGGCATCGGTCCCCTGGAGTCACCGATCGCAGCCTTCCGGATGCTCAGTGACCATCTCAATCTGCCGTTTCGACGGGAATTGCTGCGGCGAGTCTTCGTCGACCAGGTGAAGAGGCACGGGGAGGCCTCCCTTGCCCTCGCCGGCGCCGTGGCCGAATCGATCGGCCTGCAGACCCAGCTTCTGGAGATCCAATCCGAGGCTCTACCCAGGCTCGATACCCCCCTCATGATCCGTTGGGGGAATGGGCTGGCCATCGTCTATCGCTGTCGCAACAAGAAGGTGTTGCTCGGCATTCCCGCCGACGGCAACCGGGAGATCACGCTGGAGGATTTCCAGGAACAGTGGGGACAGGAGGGAGAAGTGCTGACCCTGCGGGTCAGCGAGCTCACCCCCCGGCGCCGTTTCGGTTTCAGCTGGTTCCTGCCGGCCCTGAGCCAGCATCGGGCTGTGCTGATTGAGGTG
>JBIKTO010000234.1:0-5046 GCA_044348065.1 Cyanobium sp. | reverse complement strand
CTCGCCCCCGACCTCGACCTGGACGCCTTCGCCGACCGCTACGACCTCGCCGGCGGCGCCATTCTCAACGTGCTGCGCCACGCCGCCCTGCTGGCCGTGGGCCGCAGCCCCGCCCTGATCACCAGAACCGATCTGCACGCCGCCCTGCGCTCCGAACTGCAGAAGCACGGCCGCTTCACCAGCGCCTGAAGCCCCTCCCGCTCCCCCTCGCTCAGACCGGCACCACCATCTCCGACACCCCCACCAGCGGATCGGCGTCGTCGCCCGGCCAGACGGGCTCGGCGGGCGCCAGCGGCAAGGGGTCGATCACCAGCCGGTGGCTCTGGCCAAAGGCATCCAGCCGCTGTCCCTCCAGGCGAAAACGCAAAGGGCTGCGCTCCAGCAGCGGCAACGCGGTGGCGCCCACCATCCGCCAGGCCCGCCGGCCATCGGGCAGGATTTCCGGAGCGGCAGGGGCGTGGAACACGCAGCCCTCGCCGCTGATGCGCACCCCCTCCAACACATCCCCCGGCTGGCGCGGCACCAGCAGGTAGTGCCAGATCGTCTGCCGCCCGGGCAGGGGACACTCGAACGCGAGCGGACCCGCCGTGGCCGCCGCCGCTGGCAACCAGAGGCTCAGCAGGCCGATCGCGCAGGCCTCGTAGGGGAGATGCAGATGGGCCTCCTGCGGCGGCTGGCCATCGAAGCTGGGCTGGAGGCAGCCCTCCGGCAGCAGGTCGAGCGACACCGCCAGCGGGCTGGCCGCCGGCGCCGCCGCCGGCAGCGGCAGCTCGCGCACCACGCCCCCCCGCCCATCTAGCAGCTGCAGCGACCGCGCGCCTGGCGGTGGCGTCAGCACCAGCTCCCGTTCCGCCACCGGCAGCAACCGCACCGCCAGTTCGCCGCTGGTCTGCCCCGCCGCCGTGCTGCCGTGGAGATGCCACTGGCGGCAACGGGCCGCCAGCGGCACCGCCGTACAGCCCCAGATCGATCCCTGCCGGGCGATCAGGCGCCATTGCAGCGGGCCGCCATCGCCGCTCTCCAGCCAGGTGGCCAGGGAGGGTCGCAGCCGGTCCTTGAGCAGCAGGCTGACGCCATCCGTCTCCTCGTGATTCACCATCTCCAGCCGTCGCAGCCACTGAGCCGTGGCGCGGCAGGGGTGGAGGGCCAATTGGTGACCCACGCCCTCGGCGGAGGCCAGATGGCCGTGGCGCAGGCGCAGCCGCAACCAGGGGCGGTAGAGGTCGCCATCGGCGGCGGCCGGGCTGGGCCGATCGGGGGAGCCGGCGCTCGCCATCAGGAGAGCTGGGGCGGTGGATCGAGGCCGCCGCCCCGCACCGGCAGCGGCCGCACCTGGCTCGACTCGACCCGGTAGGGCAGCAGCCGCAGGCGATAGAACACGGACGGTTGATATTTCAAGCCCAACATGCCGAAGAGGTGGTTGAGATCCGCGGCGTTGAGGTTGAGCATCTCCAGGTTCACCTTGTCCACGCTCGCCGGCAGAGAGGGCGCGCTCTGGGGCGTGAGCAGGGGCTGCTGGTGCAGGCAGGCGATCACCAGCGACAGGGCCACCAGACCATCGCCGTACTGGGCGGCCGCGAAATTGGCGATGAAGCCCAGATCCACCACCACATCCAGTTGCTGCCCCGGCGCGTTGCCGTGGCTGGGCTCACGGCTGATATTGGTAACAGACATCACAATCTTGTTCAGCGCCGCACTGTGGGCGCTGCCATCCGGTTCCAGGGCATTGCTGAGCACCACCCAGTCGTCGCTGCGCTGCTCGGCGTTGAGGAGGTACTGATTCACCTGCTGGCGCACCGCCTCCAGGGTGTCGGGCAGGACGAGCGACATGGCCCGCAGGCACGCTGTTGTGTCGATCCTCTCACCAGGAACGGACGCCAGAACGGCACAGCCGCACCACGGTGAGGAATTGCAGATCAGCGCGAGAAGAGAGTAGGCACGCGACGCAAAGTTGGCATAAGTAGAAATACTTGTTGATCAACAAGAAACGGCACGACCCGACAGCCGCGTGTCACCCGATCGCTGAACTTTTGCTAAGAGTCGTCCGCCCATGACCGACGGGCGGGGGATCGTCTGCATAGGTTGACGGAATCCTTCCCGCCCCGGGCATGACCAACAGCGGCCTCAGGAAAGATCGCAAGACGCCTGGCGTCTATGTCACCGAATTTCCTGCTTTTCCCCCCACCGTGGCGGGTGTCAACACGGCCGTGCCGTGTTTCATCGGCTACACGGCCAAAGCCGAAGACCCCGTCACCAAGAAGCGGCTCACCATGGAGGCCGTGCCGATCGTCTCCATGGCGGAGTATGCCTCCTATTTCGGCGGCGGCAAAAGCCTCGCCGCCAACTATCGGGTCTCCCTCGCCGCCGACGCCCCCGCCGCCGCCGGCAGCAGTCCCGACTTCAAAGCGATGTCCGGTCAGCTGCAGGGAGAGAAGGTCACCCTGGAGGGAATGCTCGCCTGCACGGTGTCTCTGCAATCGGGTGACGACCTGAAGAGCCACTACAACATGTATCTCTCGATGCAGATGTTCTACGCCAATGGCGGGGGCTTCTGCTATGTGATCTCCGTGGGAGATTACAGCGACGACAAGAAAAAAGATGCTCTCCTGGCCGGTCTTGACCAGGCGCGCACCCTCCATGACGCCACCATGATCGTGGTGCCCGATGCCTGCCTTCTCTCCGATGGCGACTACGGCGCGGTGGTGAACGCGATGCTCGGCCAGGCAGGGGAGCTGCGCAATCGTGTGGCCATTGTGGACCTGCCCAACATCACCCAGGTCAACGATCCCAAAACCCTCAAGGCCCAAGCCCAAACCTTCTACGAAAAGATCAGCAGCGCCCAGGACGCCTTCAGCTACGGCGCCGCCTATGGCCCGGCCCTGCAGTCCTCCTTCTTCTCCGCCGAGGATCTCGACTTTCAGGTGCTCGCGGATCCCGCCGGCACCGAGAAGCCCGCCAACAACCTGCCCATGAACCATCTCCTGACCTCTCAGGCGGTGGCCCTCTATCTGGGGGATCCCGACAAGCTCAACGACGTGCTCGACAAGATCGCCACGGCATACCCGATCGATCCCGCCCAGAGCCAGGCCCTCGATGCCAGCAAGATTTCGGAGATCTGCAACGCCGATGGCCGCGCCGTGCTGCGCAAGCAGGAAGGGGATCCCACCTTCACCAACGTGATCGGGGCGCTCAAATGCCTGGGCACCACGGCGATTCCCCTGGTCGAGCCGGCACCGGCCACACCGCCGGCCACGCCACCGGCCACGCCACCTGCCGATAGCAACGCCCCAGCGCCCCCGCCCGCTCCGGTGCCCCCCGCCCCGGCGAGCAGCACCCCATCCAGCGGGCTCTGCGCCGTTCGTTCCGGCGATGCCGCCGCCGGCACCCAGATCAACGCCGCCAACCTCGACAAATACCTGAACAACGCCACGCCCTTCCTCCAGCAGGTGGAGCAGGTGGTCGCCAACCGGATCAACGTCATCCCCCCCAGCGCCCTGCTGGCGGGGGTCTGGACCAAGAGTGACAGCAACAACGGCGTCTGGAATGCGCCGGCCAACATTCCTCTCAACATGGTGGTGCGCCCCCTCGTGTTGCTCAATGATCAGGAGCAGGGCGACTACAACATGCCCCCCAATGGCCAGTCGATCTCCATCCTGCGCGCCCTGCCGGGGAGGGGCACGGTGGTGTGGGGGGCGCGCACCCTGGATGGAAACAGCAACGACACCCGCTACATCCAGGTGCGGCGCACCTTGATTTACATCGAGCAGTCGATCAAGCGCTCCCTGCAGTCCTTTGTCTTCGCGCCCAACGACGCCAAGACCTGGACCACCGTGACCAGCATGATCAGCAACTTCCTCACCACCCTCTGGCAAGCGGGCGGCTTGATGGGGACCAAACCGGATGAGGCCTTCTCCGTAGCCTGTGGCGTCCCCGCGACGATGACCGGTCTGGATGTGCTCAATGGCTACATGATCGTCAATGTCAGCCTGCAGTTGATCCGGCCGGCGGAATTCATTGAGCTCACCTTCACCCAGCGCATGCAAGGCGTCTAACGCCTTTCTCCCTCTCTCGACCGACCCTTCGCTTCTGATCCACCATGGCTGGCAGCACGCAAGACAACACCTGGCCCCTGCCGAAGTTCTACTTTTCGGTCACGGGCTTGAATGGCGCTGATCCCGTTTCCTTCCAGGAGGTCACAGGCCTCAGCACGGAGAACACACCGATTGAATATCGACACGGCGACAATCCCACCTTTTACCCCATCAAAATGCCAGGCATGGGCAAGGTGGGCAACGTCACGATGCGCAAGGGCATCTTCGCCAAAGACACCAAGCTGTTCACCTGGTTCAATTCTATCAAGCTCAACACAATCGAGCGCTGCACTGTCGTGATCAACCTGCTGGATGAGGCCGGCAAGCCGGCCATGACATGGACACTGAACAACGCGTTCCCCATTAAAGTGACCGGCACTGATCTCAAGTCTCAAGGCAATGAAGTGGCTGTTGAAAGCATCGACATCGCCTTTGAAACCTTGACAGTCAAAGCCGGATCCTGATGGCAGACATCTCCTATCCGCTCCCGGCTTTTTACTTCACGGTCTACATGGCTGGCGACGGAATTGATGCTTGGGCCGCAGCTGGCCACGATGCTAGTTTCTCCGAGATTTCCGGCCTGGAAGCCTCGATTAGCACCGTGGATATTCGCGAGGGAGGCCAGAATGCCTACGTGCACCGGCTACCCGTAGGCTCGACGCAAAAGAATGTTGTCATGAAGCGGGGTGTCGTCAGCCAGTTTTCCACCATGGCCGACTGGGCATCGCAAACCATTGGCTCCACCCTGGCGGAGCCAATCGGAACCAAAACACTGGTCGTCATGCTGCTCGGACCTGACCACAAGCCCAAGTTTGCCTGGAACATCCGCAGGGCCTGGCCAGTGCGCTGGGATTGGGGCACCCTCAATTCCACGCGCAATGAAGTGATGGTGGAGTCGCTGGAATTTTCTCACAGTGGCGTCAATCGCTTCAACCTTGGAATCACATGACTCTGG
>JBIKTO010000233.1:0-5062 GCA_044348065.1 Cyanobium sp. | reverse complement strand
CCGCAGCTCCTCCAGGCCATCCCGCAGGATCGGCCGGGCAAACTCCAGGTAGCCGTGGGCCACCGGCACCGGTGCCAGAACCTGGCGCAACTGCTCCGCCAGGGAGGCGAACTCGGCAACGGCCAGCCGGTTGCGACTGCCGTGACCACAGACCAGAACCCCCAGCGGGCCCTTGGGGCCCTCCAGCGGCACGGCGGGCTCCATCGGGGCTGGCTGGCTGGTCGGAGGGGAGGCCGTCGTCATGACTGGGGGCACCTGTGTTGACCGTAGCCCGAGGGGGCTGGCGAGCAGGCCAGGATGGGGGGATGAGTCTGCGCTTACCCCCGTACCAGCCCCTGCCGCCTCCCCAGAAGGGTGGCGAGTTGCTGCGGGTGCCGATCGCCAGCCTGCAGCCCACCCAGATGTGCGTGGGCCTGGCGGAGGTGCGCAGCCGCCTGGCGGATTTCGGTGAGGAGAGCGTCAAACAGCGGCAGCGCTACCTGCGCAGCAAACCGGTGCCCCTGGTGCGCAGCGCCGGCGGCGGCCACTGGATGGTCGATCGCCATCACCGGCTGCGGGCCCTGGTGGAACTCGATCCCCATGCCGAGGCCTTCGGCTACGTGGTGCTCGATCTACCGCACGACGACCGGCGCGCGGTGCTGCACGAACTGGCCCAGCGGGGCTGGCTGTACCTCTACGACGGCCGCGGTCTCGGCCCCCAGCCCCCCACCGCCCTGCCGGGTCGGCTGCTCGACCTCCAGGACGATCCCTACCGCTCTCTGGTGTGGAAGCTCAAGAAGGAGGGCTGGATCGAGCCGGAGCCCCTGATCCCCTTCCATGAATTCCGCTGGGGCGCCTGGCTGAGGCGGCGGCCCCTGCCGCCCTTCAGTTCCGCCCGGCTGGAGCCGGCATTGCCGGTGGCCCGGGCGCTGGTGCGCTCCCAGGCGGCGTCCCATCTGGCCGGCTGGAAGGGGATCGACTGAGCAGGGCCGGGGGGCCCCAGGAGCGGCTGCCGCCGGTGTTGCGCGGCGCCTGGCCATCGCCCGCCAGCAGCTCACGCTCCCAGCGCTCGAAGCGCAGCAGCAGCCAGGCGGCGGCCGCCGCCACCGCCAGGGCAGCCACCAGAACGGGGAGGGTCGACCACCAGGCAACGGCCAGCAGGGCGAGCCAGGGCAGCGCCCGAACCAACGGTCGCCAGCGCCGGATGCCGGCCAGGGCACCGGAGCAGGCGAGGCAATGGCGGGTGTGGGAGCGCTCGCGGTCCATCAGGGCCAGGCGATCCAGCCGCGGCGGCAGGGGATCGTCAGGGAAGGGATCACCGCCGTGGCTGCTCACCCAGGCATGCAGCGCCTGCACGTACAGATCGGAGCCGGTGGCCAGATGGAAGGCCTGGCTGGCGGCGCCGCTGCGGCCCCGCCGCTCCAGTTGCCGCTCCTGCCAGTGCAGAAAGATCTGGTCGTCCTCCAGCACCTTGTGGTTGCCGATGTGCTGCAACCACACCGGCCGCAGCCGCAGCAGCCAGCGGGGCAGGGGCGAACGGAACTGGAAGGGGAAGCGGGCGAACAGCCGGGTTTCCCCGCGCCGGATCGGGGTGGCGTAGACGACGGTGAGAATCCGGCCCAGGGCCTTGGCGCTCAGGTCGTGCCACATCAGGCCGGGGGCGGCGAAGGTGGTGTGCTGGCTGCCGAGTCGCCCCTGGCGCGGACCCTCCGGCCAGAGGACCGTGAAGCCCTCGGGGCCGGCTGTGCGCAGCTCCGCGAGCACCGGCGCCGCGTTGCTGCGACGTCCCACCGTGCCGTGGTGGGTGAAGTTGACGTGGCTGACGTCCAGGACGTTCTCCAGGAGCGTGAGCGCATCCATCGGCAGGTCGCGGAAGGTGTCCTGCACCAGCCAGGGTCCGTCGCTGAGGTCCTCCAGGACGGGCACCACGGGCAGGGGCTGGGAGGCGGCGTCGGCGGCCTCGCCGGCGAAGACGAACAGCAGACCCTGGGCTTCGGCGCAGGCGAAGGGGCGGCAGGCGGAGCGCCTCTCCAGGGGACGGCTCCCCGGCTCCGCCTGGGGGATCAGGCTGCAGCGCCCGTCCCCGTCAAAACACCAGCCGTGGTATGGGCACTCCAGTTGACCGGCCTCATTGATCCGCCCCTCCGAGAGGGGCACGAGCCGATGGGGGCAGAGATCGGCGAAGGCGCGCCACGATCCGGAGGCCTGATCCCACCACAGCACCAGGTCCTGCTCCAGCAGGGTGAAGGCGGAGGGCCGCCGGCGATCGAGATCGCGCAGATAGGCCACCGGATACCAGTGGTCACGCCAGGCGGAGCCTGGTTCGGCGGGGAGGGCTGGGGTCATGGCCGCGATTCTGGAAGGCGACGGCGGCCTGGCGTGAGTAGACCGGGCATAGAGGCGTTCCAGAACAAGAGGCCATGGCCTACACGCATCTGCTGGTTCCCAGCGACGGCTCGGAGCTCTCCCGCAAGGCGCTGGAGGAGGCCGTGAAGCTGGCGCGCTGCAGCGGCGCCCGGATCACGGTTCTGCATGCCCAGCCAGGCGTGCCGCTGCCGGTGGTGGGGATGGGCGACATGCTGGATGCCTCCACCATCGAAGCGTTGATCGCCGCCACCCGCCTGGATTCCGACCGGCTGCTGGAGGCGGCGGCTCGCACCGCGGCGGATGCTGAGGTCACCGCCAGTTGTGAGCGGGTGGTGAGCGACCTGCCGCACAAGGTGATCCTGGAGGCGGCGGAGCGGCTCGGCTGCGATCTGATCGTGATGGGCAGCCATGGTCGGCGGGGCCTGCAGGGTCTGCTGCTGGGCAGCCAGACCCAGAGGGTGCTGCTCAACGCCCCCTGCCCGGTTCTGGTGGTGCGCTGAGGGGGCGCCGGGCTCAGGGCTTGGGATTGGGTTCGGAGGATTCCTCCCGGCTGAGCTCGCGCAGGTAGTCCTCACCGGAGACGACGGAGCGTCGTCCGGAAGCACCGGCGCCAGCCGGCATGTGCCGGAAGGGTTTCCTGAAGCGGCCCAGGGCACCATCGAGAAGACTCTGGGAACGGCCTGGCAGGAAGGCGGCAGCGGCATAGCCGAAGGCATAGGCCAGAGCTGAGATCACAACACGAACACTTTCCTGAGCCAACTGCCAGAGCCTGTCGGGAGGCAGGCCACCGAGCTGCTGGCGCAGGCGTGATTCAGCGGATTCCAGCCCGGCGAGAATCTGGGGACGAATCACCTCGATCGGCTTGGCGAGTTCCTGCGGCGGCAGGGAAGGACCGTTCAGGGCCCGGAGGCGCTCCTGCAGTTCAGGGGAGGTGCGGGCCTGCTGGATCGCCTGGCGGAGCAGTTGGACCCGTCTCTGGCCGACCTTCAGCTGGCTGCTGCGGGCGGTGTCAGCCGTGTTCACCCCTTTCCAGGCGGCGGAGATCTGCAGCGGAATCAGCAGGAGGTAGCCGATGGCGACCGCGGCTGCCAGGGAGGCGACCTGATCGCGTCGGGCGCGGAGCCGGCCATTGCCAGGGTTGAGGACGGAGGAGATCCAGACCAGGACCATGCCAAGAACCGCCAGGGTGCCGTTATTGATGAAGGCGGCCACGAAGCGGAGTTGCCAGGCTGGATTGAGAACGCGGGGGGGCAGGATGGAGGAGATCACAACCGCCGCAAAGACGATCAGCAGGGCAATGGCAATTCGAGAAAGGATGATTCCCACCCCTTCAGAATCGTGATTGAGATTGGAAGTGCTGGAAGACCGCACAGCTTTGGCCATGGCTTGACCCACTCAGGATATGGGAATCCCTTGCCGCCGCAACGGGCGCTGGACAGAACCCGCACCCGCCCCGGCGAGGTGGGGCCCCGCGCTCGCGCCCTCAGGCTCCGGGGGCGCCGAAGAAGCCTTTGCTCTGCAGCCAGATGGCCAGGAGCAGCATGGGGCCGAAGACGGCAGCCGCGATCTGCAGCTTGACGATCAGGGCAACGCGCCGTTCGCGGCTTGCGGCGGGCCCGGCGGGCGAGGCGGCGGGTTTCCGGGCGGGCATGGCGAACCATCCTGGTGGCTTCCCATGGTGCACCCTGAGGGGAATCAGGCGATCGGGTGTCGCTGCTGGCCCTGCGCCTGCCCTTGCAGCAACCACAGCCGTCGCAGATCCTCCCGGTGGATGGCGTAGCCCAGGCGCCGGGCCGCCAGCACCAGTTCGGAGCGGGAGCGACAACGGCGCAGGGAGCGGCGGACGACGTCATCGCGCTCCGCCTCCTCCACAAGCCGTGCCAGTTCACCCAGACCCATGACGTCCGTGGCAGACGAAGCCTTCAGGCTGGCAACGGCGGGCGGAAGCGTCCACGCCGATGGCCGGGCCCGGCGGGGATGGCGGGCTGGCCACCACGGGCCCTGCAAATTCGTTTTTTTGGCCTTTTCTGTTCGTTTTTGTGGCCCAACCAGGGGCCCCTCGACTGCAGAATTTCAGCAGGCCTGAAGGGGCTGATGGCTGCAGCGATCCCCGGCCAGCCAGTCAACCCTGGCCCTGACCTTTGCAACGAAGAGCATCTTTCTGCCGATGAGCGGTTCAACTGAACTCCAACCCTGGCTGCGGATTGGTCACCATCGCTGCACCACCATCCCCCAGCAGGCTGGTGGAGACTGCAGCGTGCTGATCGCCACCGATGGACCTCTGGAGCTGAGCCTGGGCGATCACCGCCTGCCCCTGCGCGGGCCGCTCGCGGCTCTGTTCCTTCCGGATCGCTGCTGGAGTCAGGTCTCGCTGGGGGAGTTCGATGGCCTGTGGCTGAGGCTGGAGGCCGCTCGACTCGAGCGTGCCGCGGCCCAGGTGAGCGGCCACACCTGGAGCCCGCGGCGCTTCGCTCCCCTGCTTCTGGCACCGGCCTCCCAGGACGGAGCGGAAGGCCCCGCCCATCGGCATCTGCAGCGCCTGGAGGTGGTGGCCCGCCTGCTCGATCCGAACGCCGGCCACCCACCGGAAGAGATCGAACCCCTGGCGCTCAGGGACGTGCTGGATCGCCTGGTGGTGCTGGCCCTGTGGGGCGACCGGTTACAGCGGAGCAGCCGGCCTTCGATCCACCCAGGTGGCGAACGGGAGGCGATCCTC
>JBIKTO010000232.1:0-5082 GCA_044348065.1 Cyanobium sp. | reverse complement strand
CGTAATTTTGTTGATCGCTTGGCTTCTGCTGGGCCCTGACGCCGCGCAGCTGCACCGCCTGCTGCCCCCGACGACTTGTGATGGCCGCGGCCAGCTCGCCGGCCTCCTTGGCCTTGACCGGCGCGATGCCTTGCTGGCTGGAGCTGCCGCCGGCGGCCAGGGCCAGCAGGCGGTTCAGCCGCTCCTTTCCCGTGGCGCTGCGGGGGCTGCTGCGGCACTCCTTTCGAAGGCTGATGCAGGTGCTCCCGCACCCATAACCGGTGCTGCACTTCCGGCGCAGGGCGTCGAGCCTGGCCTGCAGGCTGTCGGCCCGTGGCCGCTTGCGCAGCCCCACCGCCACCAGCTCCTGCTCCACCGCGGCAAACACCTCCTGCTCGAGCTCCTGGCGCACCCGTCCCTCGGGCTCGCCCGCCTCGACCCGGTCGGCCGCGCGGTTCAGGGCGGAGCTGATGGGCCCACTGCTGCTCTTCAGGCGCTTGAACACCTCCAGGGCCTCGCTGGCCTCGCCGGCCACCTTGGCGCTCTGCTCTTGGTTGATCACGTTGCCGCCCTTCTGCTGGAGGGTGGTGGCCGCCTTGGCCTTGCTGACGGTGGTGAACAGCCGTTTCTCCCGGGCGATCTTGCTCTTCAGGGCGGCGGAGAGCTTGGCCCGGGTGATCAGGTTGTCCTTCGCCTCCTGTGTCTCCCCGAAGAGGCTCATGGTGGTCTGGGTGCGTTGCTCGCTCGCAGCGGCGTGCTCCACCATCTCCAGCAGGGTCTGATCAGCGATCCCCTTGCGGGCGCTGACCATCTTGAACACCTCGCGCTGCTTCGCTTCATCAAGGCCGCTGCCGCCGATGATCGCGCCGCGGTTGACCGTCAGATCGCCACGCACCACGGCGTTGAACACGTCACCGGGCAGCTTGCTGAGCCGCAGGCCTTTCTCGGCCTGGCCGCTGCCCAGCGGCAGGCCCCGGGCCTCCACGTCCTGCTGGCTCTTGATGCCGGTGTCGCGGAAGAACTTGGCGGCATCCATCGGCGTGCCGGCGCCCTCGGCGATGTTCTGCATGGCCCCGATCGCCCGGGCCTCGGTGGCGTTGGCGGCATTGAGGAACCGCACGGTCACCTCCTCCGCCCCCAGGCGCCTGGCCAAGCTCAACCGGTTGTGGCCATTCACCACGTAGACCTGGCCATCGGCGGGATCCTTCCACACGGACATCACGCCGGCGAGGTTCGGATCCCACTTGCGGACCCCTGAGAGGCTGCCCACCTCCCCGGTGCCCTCCGTGGCATTGAGCTTGTACTGGAAGCGCCCGGGGTCGAAAACGATGTCGCCGGGCGTCATGTTCCGGACGGTGCCAGGCTCCGTGGACGCGCTCGCCGGCTGGGGCAGCTTGCCGGTGCGCAGGTATTCGGCGATCTCGGGCCGCGCGAGGAGCTTCTCGACCCGTTTGGTGTTCCGCTCGTTCAGGCGACCGACCGCCGCAGCCCCTCGAGCGGCCTGCACCTCTTGGGCCGTGGCGCGAGCGGTTGCATCGCCACCGGCCGCCAGCTGCTGCAGCCGCCGCAGGCGTGCTTTTCCGATTGCGCTGCCGGGGGCAATGCGGCACTCCTTCTGCAGGGAGATGCAGCTGGATCCGCAGCTGTAGCCGGTGGTGCACTTCCGTTTCTGAGCGCTCGGGGCCGCAGTGCGCCGGAAGTCGAGCCGGTGGCCAGTTGGAGCGCGCAGCTGCAGGAACGAATCAGAGCGGAGCTCCCAGCCCCGCTGGCCGAGACCGTCCCAGGCCGGCCGATAGCCCACACCAGCAGCATCCACGCGAAAGCGGAAAATCAGGCCATCGGCCGCCATCCGCCCGGCATGGCCCAGGCCCTCCTGACGCCAGTCGAGCACGGTCGCGCCTGGCAGCACCTCGGCCAGTAGTTGCTGCAGCACAGGGGAGACCTGATCGGTCGCGTCATGCCGCAGAACGGCAGAGCGGTTCGGCAATGGCCGGCAGCCCGGCACCACCGACAACTGCGCCTCGACGGCCGACAGCCGATCCCGCAGGGCCCGGTAACGGCTCATCGGCCAGGTGCCCCCGACGCCGCTCCCAGGCCAGACCGGAGCCGCTGCAGCCGCCGCTGCAGATCAGCGACGTGATGCCGGCTGTCCTCTCGGGTTCCCTGCGACCTGGGGCGGTAGGTGATCGTGCCATCCCTGGCGAACTTGAAGACGAACCGCTGCTGATTCGAGATGAACTCACCCTGCGGCTCACCGCCTTGGTCCGACAGCGACACAATCCTCACGGGAGTGATCTGCTCGCTGAGCAGCTGGGTGGCCAGCTGCACCATTTCAGTTCGTCGATCCACTGGTTTTATGCCCGCCGGTGTCAGTATGGGTCCGGGCTATTAGCCAGGAGCGTTCGCGGCTGCTGGTGCGGCAGACAGTGCACCGATGAAGTCGGGCGGGACGTGATGCTGCGCAGCCAGCGTGGCCAGCACCATTGGCACGGCAGCCGGAATGGTTGGCGTCAGCTCGGCCCACAGTCTCAGAAACATGCCTGGGTTTGATTTGGACACCTCGCTCAGCCCGATGGACAATCCGCTGGCGATCGTTTGAGGAAGATGGTTGAACCATCCCTGAATGTGTGGATCCAGGGTCAGGGCAACTGCAAAGCCAACCCAGTCAGGTGCAGGCGCTGTGGCGCGGTCGAAGTCGGCAATCTCCTGCTCAGAGGCAGGGCGCACGGTCCACGGCTGATACCAACGGCCGTCGTCGCCCTGGGCGGGGGTTGCTTCTTCAAGTCGCTCGGTGCGGATGTCGTGCGTGGGCTGGGGAGAGGGGTGCAGCCAGGCATGATCGAACGAGGCCAGATCCTCGTCGGTGGGCTCAGCGGCGAAGGAAACATTCGGGTTTTCCTGACGCAATTGCCAGAGGCTGCGCGGGCATTCAAGGGTCGTGGTGTTGATCAGATTCATTTGGCCTTAGTGGAAAGTTGGGCAAGGTGTTGTGCGATGGCGGCGCGGATGATCTTAGCGCGGCGCCACTGAACTAGTTCAGCCGCCAAGCGTTCCGTAATATCCTGTTTGAATGGGCCGATGAGATCAGCGTCTGTCTGGCGGTCGATTATCCTGAGCATTTCTCTGTAGTTAGTGATATTGATTTCATAGATAGCCAGTTCCTCATCACGGGCTTTGAGCGCTTTTGAGAGGAAGCTTCGTTTATTGAACCTTTGCAGGATGTTCATGTTAGGAAGAGGTAGACGGTGATGGGGGGGGGGGGG
Source organism: Cyanobium sp. (assembly GCA_044348065.1). Lineage (GTDB taxonomy): Bacteria > Cyanobacteriota > Cyanobacteriia > PCC-6307 > Cyanobiaceae > Cyanobium. The sequence continues at coordinate 1,840 of JBIKTO010000232.1, read as the reverse complement.
GATTGCAAGATGTGTTTGCTGCTTTGATTTAAGTCAGGCCAAAGAGCCCCGGTCGACAGATGATGCGTCAATTAGTTCCACTTGTACGCAGCAATGAAGGGTGCAGCGTTTAGTCCAATAGCGAGAGCATTTCCATTCGGGCTAAAGGAAATGTCATTCGCCGACTGAGAGACTTGCGAAGAGGGTGTGGCAAACTTTGTTCCAAATCCTGTGCTCGATGACCATGCGTAAGCGTGAACACCATTGGAAGTCCCTATCGCAATAACACTGCTTGATGGGTTCCACGCATGACAGTTCCACGACGAGAGGCCTCCAACTGATGGGTTCGCGTATCTAGTCCCAAATCCAGTAGATGACCACCTATAGATAGCGTGTGTTGAAGAGCTTACCCGACCGGCCGCAATTGCTAGCCCATCAGGGCTGAATGCTACATTGTAAGAGGCACCGCTTATCGTCGTTGATGGATTGGCAAATCTAGCGCCAAACCCACTTCCTTTGGACCACGGAAAGACTGATAGATATGGGGGTGCATCGTGAGCAACAGCGATGGCGTCTCCTGACGGAGAGAACTTGACATCATAGGCATTAGCTGTGACCGAAGAGGCCATGCCTCTTGCCCCAAAACCGTTGCTATATGTCCACGGATAAGTAGACAGGTTAGTGTTACCCGTTGCTCCTTCATAAGTGCAGACCGCTATATCTGCGCCATCCGGCGAGAAGGCTACCCCTGTTCCATTGTTAGCTGGCAGGGTCGCTGGATTTTGGTATTTTGTGCCGAAACCTAAGGCAGGGGACCACTGATAAGCATGTATAACAGGGTTCGAGTATGAGGTAGCTACTATCGCATCTCCACTAGGGGAAAATGCAACCCCCCACCCACGGCTACCTAGCCCTGTTGATGGGTTTGCGTATCGTGTTCCAAAGCCATTAGATTGCGACCATTGATAGGCGCAGATATAAGGTATGCCATCTAGGCCCAGTGCCAGAGCATTACTTGATGGAGAGAACGAGACTCTGTATGCACTTGTGCCTGGGCTCGTAGATGGATCAGCGTATCTCTCTCCAAAGCCTGATGGTCCGCTAAGATTTGTGGCTGCCAATAGAGCACTACGTCCCAACATGATCAAGCCACCCCCCTGAGCGTTGCAATCTGAATCGTGCTGCTGCCACCTACAACCGTGATTACCACCGTCTCCACTTCGCTGGCTGTGGGCGTCATCGCCGAGCCTCCGTCCCATTTCACGGTGTAGCCCGAGTTTCCGCTAAACCAGCTGATCGTGCCGGATGTATAGCTGAAGCTCAGCACACACCGCCACACGGCGCCACTAGGGATGTTGGCCAGGTTGCTCAGGTTGATCGTCGTTGCACCGTTGATTGCCGCAGCAGTGACGAATTCATTCCCAGCCGTGGCATCCACGGTGTAGACGCCGTTGGATGCGGTTATCGTTTGCCGCGCCTGGAATGTTGCGCCGGCGAACAGGGCTCGGAGGATATTGCCGCTGCTGTCGAACGTCAGGCCTGCTGCCCCGGCGGCGGCGCCACCGTTGTTCCACACCGCCTGGCCCGACGTGCCAGCGACAGGACCGGCAGGGCCCTGGAGACCCTGATCGCCCTGGTCACCCTTCGGGCCCTGCAGCGGGCCGGCGTTGACCCAGGCGGTGCCGTTGTAGATGTGCAGATCGCCGTTGGCGACCACGCGAAACGCAAACCCCTGGGTGCTGGGGTTCGGAAGCGCTGCCACCGTCGCCACGGTCCCCTGGTAGCTGAAGCTGTTCCCAGGGGGGCCCTGGAGGCCCTGATCGCCCTGGTCACCCTTAGGGCCCTGCAGCGGGCCGGCGTT
>JBIKTO010000231.1:0-5085 GCA_044348065.1 Cyanobium sp. | reverse complement strand
GCTTTGATCCGGCAGGGCACGGGAGCGAACTCCCGGTAGGTGCGCTTGAGCACCAGCTCGCCGCTTTTGTCGGTTTCCAGCCAGCCATCGGGGAACCTGGCCTTCTCCAGATCCTCCACCTCATAGGCACCCTCTGCATCGGGCATCAGGTAGCCGTTGACCACATCCCGTTCCCGCCGGCTCGATTCATCGGAGAACTCACGCGGCTCGAACCGCTCCGGCCTGCGGTTCTGCAGCTGCGCCCAGACCGGGTGGAACTCCTGACCGCAACTGCGGCAGAACACCACCGGGTAGAGCAGGGACTGGCGGCCGGCATTCGGCTGATATTTCTGACCCTTCAGCGTCAGGTAGCGCCGGCCAGGAGCCTCCAGGCTGGAATGCACATCACCGCCGGCCGAGACAAACTGGTGCAGGCGGAAGGCAAAGAAGCGGCGATTTGGCCCCACCTCCACCTGATAAGCCGCCAGCAGAAACTGGCGCAGGCTGGTGAGCACAGCCTCGCGCACGCGCTGGCCGGCTTCTGAATCGGGGTCTGCATCCGCAGCCAGACGCCCGCTGGCCCTGACGAGCTCCAGGGTTGCATCCTGCAAGGTGCGCGGCCGGCAGCGCACCCACTTTCCGTCTTGGCGCCCGTCTTCCCGTTCCAGGCCGAGCCGCAACTCCACCCAGCGGGCCAGGGGGTGATGGCGAAGATCATCCGGTGTCCATGCGGCGGTGGTTTCCGGTGAATAATCGCCATCGAGAGCTGAATCCAGTTCAGCGCCATCGGGGAGATCACCAACGGTGAGGCGCTCCAGCGTCTCGGTGACGATGTTCTCCACCGGGATGCTGGTGCCGAACAACTTGCTCGCCACCTGGGCCACCGTGCCATTTCGCTCAGCTGCGGTGCCCTCCGAGGCCATCGTGGCGGAGGTGCCGATGCAGATCAGATCGGCATTCAGCCGCTGGCGCACCCTGCGCACCAACAGGGCCACATCAGCCCCCTGGCGACCCCGGTAGGTGTGCAGTTCATCCAGCACCAGGAACTCCAGACCTTGGGCATCGCTGATCACCTTCTGATCCAGCGGATCCTGCCGGGTCAGGATATACTCCAGCATCACGTAGTTCGTGAGCAGGATGTCAGGAGGATCATTCTTGATCTTTTCCCGTTCTTCCTCGCTTTCCTGGCCCGTATAACGCGCAAAGGTGACACGCGGACCATCGGGGTAACCCCAGCCCAGGTATTTCTGCAGCTCCTCAATCTGGCTATTGCAGAGGGCATTCATCGGGTAGATGACGATCGCCCGTATTCGCTTGCTCTGGTCACCGCGCTCTCGCTCTTCCAGCACCCGATTGATGATCGGGATCATGTAACCCAGTGACTTGCCGGAGCCCGTGCCGGAGATCACCACCAGGCTGCCGCCTGCGCGGGCGATCACGATCGCCTCCCGTTGGTGGCGGTGGAGCAGCAGCTCTACACCATCGCCCTTGTCCTTGCCCCAGCGGAAGATGCGGCTGCACTCCGGGTGCAGCAGTCCCTCCTCCACCAAAGATCCGATACTGCCTCCCCCCACGAAGCTGGGGTTGAGCTGGATCAGGGGCGAGGGCCAGTACTCACCCGCCCCATAGCGGCCATCGACAAAGTCCCGCAGGTCGGGCGCCTTGATCTGCGTGAAGCTCCGGCTGAACTGCCCGTAGTCCTCGACGACCCGGTCCCGAAAAGAAAAGACATCCATCAGGTCTGCTCACCGCCCCAACCTTGCAGCGTGGTCAGGGAGTGAACTCTCTGCGGTCTGTTTCCCTGAGCTGAGGCCACCGGCCCAGAATGGCGTTTTGAACCAGTGTGCCTTGCCGGAGCGCATCCGTCACGGCTACCCAGACGACAGCCGCCTCCGAGCCTCTGGTTCTATGCACGGAGTGCATAGCTCCCCTTGGAAAGCGAGCTACGAGTCAGGTGGCTATGCGGAAATTGCATGTTCCGGCTCCTGCTCACCCCTCTCCCCCCACCATCCCCCTGGCCATCTCGTACTCCCTGGCCAGATCAATCCCCGCATCCTGCCCAGGCAGCAGCAGCTGGACGCCGACGTAGAGGATGCAGGCCACCTGCAGGGCCGAAACGGTGCTGCCGCCCTGGTAGTGGCGCAGGTGGTGCTCCTGGCTGGGGTCGTTGATCGCCAGGCCTTTCTGGCCCACGGCTGCTGCTTCCGCCAGCAGCTGCTTCTGGCCCGCCGGATCGAGGGCCTGGTACGCCTCCAGGGCACTGCTCAGGTACATCACCGCATCCAGGCGCGGCTTGCCCTGGGCATTGGTGCGCAGCACCCGGGCGGCGAGTTTCCGTTGCTGCTGCTTGATCTTCTCGGCCAGCTCTCCGGTGGGGGAAAGGCGCAGGGCGCGCTGGAACAGCTGATCAGCCTCCGCCTCGTGGGATTCGCCCTCCAGGGCCAGCAGGCACTGGGCGTAGGCGAACAGGTTGATCGGATCCTCCGGCGCCACCGTCGCCGCGGCCCGGAGGTGGGGAAGGGCTGCGGCCGGATCGTCCCGCATCAGGCAGAGCTGCCCGAGGGTGCGCAGGGCGAACGGGTTGCGGGGCTGCAGCAGCACCGCCTTCTCCAGCGGCGCCTGCGCCGCCGCCGGGTCCTGGTCCCGCAGGGCGGCGATCGCCAGCGCCACCTGGGCATTGGCATCCCCTGGGTCGAGCGCCACCGCCCGGCCCAGCAGCTCCCGCGCCTCTTTGAGCTGCATCCGGTCGCTGTAGACCATGCCGAGGTTGTAGAGGCTCTCCACGTGGTCGGGCTCCAGCTGCAGGCGGGTGATCAGGAGCGGGATCGCCTCGTCGTAACGGCCGGCGTTGAGGTGCTCCGCGATGGTGGCGCTGGCCGGCAGCTGGTCCGCCTGCGGCTCCCAGGCCACCTCGATCGCCCCATCACTGAATCCCACGTCCACACGACCGCCGGCCTCGCGGTAGGCGTCCTTGAAGTAGCCGGTTACCGCCGCCCGGAAGGCCTCGTTGCCGCGCTGGCGCGCCGCTTCGGGGAGCAGGGTGAGGTCAAAGCCCTCCTCCGGCACCGAGAAGCGGATCGGCTGCGGCTCGCCCATGCTCACTCCGGCAGCTCGCCCCACTCATACCAGTCCACCAGGCCCAGCGCCTGGGCCCAGGCGTCGATGATTCGCCGGTCCGCACCTTCCTGGGCCGCGCCAGCGGAGCTGGAGTCTTCCGCCAGGGCCAGGCGAATCAGACGCCGGCCGATCTCCCCGTAGCCCTGGGAGAGATAGGGCACCGCCAGGTAGGGCTTGCCCAGCAGATCCCCACCAAAAATTGCATAGGCCGCATTCATCGTCAGGCTGGCCTCGCCGGCCCCGGCGGGCACATTCGCGCGGGTGCTGGCCTTGAGGCCCGCCAGGTTGCCGGTGATCTGGGCGGTGATCGCCTCCGCCTGCGCCTCCCGCAGATCCGCACAGTGCTCCCGGATCCAGCGATCCACCACCATCCCGGGGCCCATGGAGCGCAACTGGAGGATCAAGCCGTCGTAGACGATCCGGCCAAGCTCTTGCGCCTTCCCTGGCGGCAGCTGGCGGTGCAGCTGCTCGCACTCGCGGCTCAGCCGCCCACGCACGGCGGGCTGCTCCCGCACCACCCAGCGCCTGCCGGTGCCATCCCGCAGCGCCATCCGGCACTGGAAAACGATCAGGTAATCCACCAGGCGGCTCTCGCCGCCCTTGATGCGCAGCAGATGGCTGGCGTCCTGGGGGCCGGCGCGGCGGATGGTGGCGAGCACACCCAGCTCCGGCGCTTCCAGCACCACCACGGGTTTGCCGGTGGCCGCCTCCAGCTCCGCCAGCGCCTGGTTCGCCGATGGCAGAAATTCACGCTCGCGCTGACGGCTGGGCTCTGGCATCAGGGGCCCCGGTTCCCGGCGCAGACCCGGCCACCGTAGCCAGAGCCTCCCCAGACACCGGCTGCGGGCCTTGCCAACCTGGAGGACAGCTCACCTCCCCCCATGCCCCGGCGCTCCTTCTCCGACGGCTCCCGCGGCGATGAACGCCTGGTGCGCCAGCTGCCGGCCCTGCTGCGCGAGCACCGCCCGGATCTGATGGGGGGGGAGAAGCTGTATCGCTCCCCGCCGGGCTTCACGAGCTGGAGCGGGCATTGGGCCAAGGCGGTGGCGGTGGAGCTGGCGCTGGAGCGCTCCGAGGCAATTCATGATCATGTGGGCATCTGGGGCGCCAAGGTGTGCCAGTGGGCCCGCGAAACCGGCGCCGAACCGCGGTTTCTCTCGCCCGCCCTGGCGCAGGCGTTCCTGCAGACCGAGCAGCCCACCCTCACGCTGGATCTGCCCCGCACCATCAGCTGCTTCCGGCTCCTGCTGCCCAAAGGCAGCCTCTTCTCAGAAGAGGGTCCGGAGATCCGCTCGGTGGTGGTCGCCGAGGTGCGGGCCCTGGAGGGCTGGCTACCGGACAACTTCCAGACCGCCGGCGGCGGCCTCTCCTGCGTGGGACTGGGAGAAGACGGCTCCACCTACCTGGCCAGCAACCTGCTCGACCCCGCCGCCCGCGCCCAGCAACCGGAGCACACCGACTTCAGCCCCTCGCTCTGGGACTGGGACGCCGATGGCGTGCGCGGCACCGCCTCCCGGATGGAGCAGCTGTGCGTCCATGCCCTGCTGGTGCAGCTCTACGCACCGGAGCTGGTCAGCGAGGGGGAGGTGCCCCAAGCGCCCGGCGCCAAGGGCTTTGGAGGCCGTGCCGCCCTGGGCTACGGCCCAGCAGAAGACTCCCTACGGCGACCGGTGTGGCTCGGGAAGGATTACCAGCTGCAGCGCCAGGCTGGGGGTGCCCAGCGGGGCTTCTGGCGCGCCCTCTCGCCCCTCGCCGGACCCGTGGCGGGACCGCTGGAGTGGGTGGAGCCGGTGGTGGGGTGAGGGGATGCCCCTGAGTGGATCGAATGCCGGTCAGTCGCTGCTGTCCACGTCCATCTCGTCCTCGTGGATCAGCTCCTCGTCGCTCAGATCCTCCACCAGGTCGTAGAAGCGGATGGCGAACCAGTCGCGGAAGAGCTCATAGCTGCGGGGGCTTGGCCAGGTGTCCGGATCGAGGCACCAGGACTCC
>JBIKTO010000230.1:0-5092 GCA_044348065.1 Cyanobium sp. | reverse complement strand
GGCGTCCGGCGTGGCGGCCATGGGGGGAGCGGCGGCGGCCTTCCAGTCTGGGCCGCCGCGGCCCGGGGTCAGGATGGGCCCAGCTCCCCTGGCGGCGTGACCCATCCCTGGCATCCCATCCCCGGCGGGGTCACCGCCCCCCACGGCTTCCTGGCCGCCGCCCTCACCGCCGGCCTGAAGGCCTCGGGCCGGCCCGACCTCTCCCTGCTGCTGGCGCCGGAGGGGGCCGTCTGCGCCGGCTGCTTCACCACCTCGCGGGTGCGGGCCGCCTGCGTCGACCTCTGCGCCGAGCGGCTGCGCACCAGCGGCGGCCGGGCCCGGGCGGTGCTCACCAATTCCGGCCAGGCCAACGCCTGCACCGGCGCCCACGGCCTGGCCGACAGCCTCGCGGCCACCGCCGCCCTGGCGCGGCGGCTGGGGCTGGCGGAGGTGGAGGTGCTGATCTGCTCCACCGGCGTGATCGGCGTGCCGATTCCGATGGAGCCCCTGCTGGCGGGCCTCGATCCCCTGGTGGCGGCCCTGGCCGAGGGCGGCGGCGAGGCGGCGGCCCGGGCGATCCTCACCACCGACCTGGTGGACAAGCAGATCGCCCTGGAGGCCGACCTCGGGGGCCGGACCGTCCGCATCGGCGGCATGGCCAAGGGCTCCGGGATGATCCACCCGGACATGGCCACGATGCTGGGCTACCTCACCTGCGACGCCGGCCTGCCGGCCGCCGCCTGGCAGGCGCTGGTGCGGCGGGCGGTGGAGCGCAGCTTCAACGCCATCAGCGTCGACGGTGACACCAGCACCAACGACACCTTCCTGGCCTTCGCCGCCGGGGCGCCCCTGGCCGAGGAGCACTGGCCGCTGCTGGAGGCGGGGGTGACGGCGGTGGCGGTGCACCTGGCCCGGGCGATCGCCCGCGACGGCGAGGGGGCCACCTGCCTGATCGAGGTGGAGGTGAGCGGTGCGGCCGACGACGCCGGCGCCCGCGCCATCGCCCGCACGATCTGCGGCTCCTCGCTGGTGAAGTGCGCCATCCACGGCCGCGACCCCAACTGGGGCCGCATCGTGGCCGCCGCGGGCCGCGCCGGCGTGCCCTTCGACCCGGAGGCGGTGGCCCTCTGGATCGGCGAGCACCAGCTGATGGCGGCGGGCCAGCCCCTGCCCTTCGATCGCCCCGCCGCCTCCCGCTACATGGCGGAGCGGGCGGCCGGCGCCTACCTCGAGGACGACACGGTGCGGATCCGGCTGCGGCTGGGCGACGACCCGGGCGAGGGCCGGGCCTGGGGCTGCGACCTCTCGGATCAGTACGTGCGGATCAACGCCGATTACACCACCTGACTCCAGAACTGATGGTCTGGCTGGATTGCGGTCACTCACCAGGACACCACCGCCCAGGTCACTGAACGGAGGGCCGCTGGCTGCGAGGAGGTCCTTGCCGAGACGGTGTCCTCCCGTGCACCCATGGAGAAACGTCCCCAGTTGCCTGCCGGCCTGGAGTCGCTGCAGGAGGGGGACGAACGGGTGGTCTCCAAACGCGATCGCCTGGCTGGCGTCCCCGGGAGTGGTGGATCTCCCCCGGTATCCCCACTCCACCATGGCCGGGGAACTGATCCCCGAGCTGGCCACACGCGGCCTGCAACAGCTGATCGAGCTGGAGGTCGCCGGCGTGCCGGGGGCCGACCGCCATCAGCGCACGGAGGCACGGGAGGACGTGCTGGCCAACTCCTGCGGAGAAGTCTTGTCTACCACCATGTCCCGCAGCACCACTGGCGCAAGACCTGGAGCACCAACCTGATGGAGCGGGTGAACGAGGAGTTCCAGCGCCGCACCAGGGTCGTGGGCATCTTCCCCAACGCCGCCGTGATCACCCGCGCCATCCCGGATCTGGACGATATCCCCGCCCGGGGGTTGGCCGCTGCAGCACGAGAGTGGAAAGAGCACCCCAGCTCACCACACAGCCGCGATCGGACGCAAGACTTGACAAGTCAATCGCACCGGTTCATTGTGGCTGCATGAGCTGTATCTGCGCCTCCGAAATGACAGCCCTTCACCCCACCCTGCTCACCCTTTGATCAGGGCATTCGGGCCTCGGATTTTGTACCATGCAAAGGGTCCCGGCCGATGATCTTTCTTAACTGCTCTGATATCAGGGTTTGGGAGCATTATCAAAACGATTTCGATCTGGCGGCAGGTTTTGTTAAACCACGAGAACTTCCAGCTAGATCCCTTGAATACTCTTCGAAACTATTCAACAGTATTGGCGGGAATACGATTGTGGAGTGTGGTACTGGTCTTCAGGGGGAGATGAGTGGGAATAGCATGCTGTACTGGTTTCACAAGACAACTGCAGGCGTGATTCACTGCATCGATATGGATCCCCAATGGATTGACACTGTTCGGCGTGAACTTGGTGCAACAGACAGGGTCGTTTATCACCATGAAGACTGCTTCAGAATCGTTCCAGATATTGCTGATATCGATTTGATTTACATGGATTTCTGGGTGGCAGACGGGTACGGCAGGGAAAAGGCATATATTGATCTTTACAATATATCTCGTTTTCCCAAGATGATTCTTGTCGATGACACAGATCATTCCAGGCCGTGGAAGCAGACGATGATCGTGCCTGTCGCAGTCGTCTCGCATGGGTATAAACTTATTTACATGGGTCGGCAAACCCTCCTGGTCAGAAAAGATATTGCGGACACGTACAGCCATGAGTTGCTTTCGCTTCGGCCCATCCTTTCCTGACACGAGTCGATCTCACGTTCTGTTGGATGGACTTAATTGATGTACCCAGTGCTGGTATCGATTCAGGCATCCCCTCCTCGCGGGGTGAACTGGCTTGTTGCTGCCGCCACGACCATTGCTGACGTGGTTGAGGACGTGTCTGCACTGATGACGGAGGGTTGACCTCATGCTGTGGTGATGCCTTCGTGTGGCCGGGGCTTGATCCTTGTCTCCTCGGGATGGTCACCACCTCCCCGCGGTCGGTTCTGGTTCGCCGTTCGATGGATCGCTCCTCTGCCAGACCCCGTGCCTCTGCCCCCCTGCAGGTTGATCCGAGTGTCAACAAGGTGTCACCACTCTGGACGGACAAAAGCCAATTCCTGACTGGGTTTTCTCCGACGTATCGATCAACGCCGACCCCACCACCCAGGGGGGCCCCGGATCGGGGGAGCCGCAGAGCCAGGAACCGCCCCGTCTACGCTGGCAGGCCCCTTCCGCAGCTCCTCTCGCGGCATGGTCACGGCCCCGTCCTCCCCCTCCGGATCGCGGCTGCGGTCCCCGCTCCGTCGCCGTGTCCGCTGGGGCTGGCCGATGTGGCTGTTCGTGGGAGCGTGCTTCGGTCTCGGCTACGGCGTCACCCAGCGGTTGCTGCGCCTCAACCCCGGCTCCGTCTGGCAGGGCAGCCAGCTGTTCGGCGTCAAGCCCTTCCCGGGCACGTCCCTGGGCGCCCTGCGGGAGCGCTTCGGCAACGACGCCATGGAGATCCGCGGCGACCTCGACCTGCTGGAGCTGGAGCGCAAGCGCAAGGAGGACGAGCGGGAGCAGGCCCAGCGTGAGGCCGATCTCAAGCGCCGCCAGGGGGAGGAGGAGCTACGCCGGCAGCAGGAGGAGGAGCGCCAGCGCCTGGAGCAGATCCAGCGGGAGTCGGCTCCCGCGCCGGAGGCGCCGGCCCTCGCCCCGATCGAATCACCGCTCTTCTCACCCCCGGAGATCCGCGCCGAACCGCCCCTCCCCTCCCCGGACACCCCCCAACCCTGATAGCTCCTCCCCCGGCCCGTCCCCCGGATCTGCCACAGTTCGCCCATCCCGCCGGTTCGGCCATGAGTGCGCCGCAATACCTCCTCCAGGCCGCCCTGAACCGTCTCACGGCCCGTTTCGGCAGTGGTCTGGCCGAGTCCGCCGCCACCGTGGCCCTGCTCGCCCAGGATGCGCCCCGTCGCCTGCGGGAGGAGTTCGATCTGTTCCGTGAGGAGGTCGAGCGCGAGGCCGAGCGGCTGGAGCGCGGCGACGGCATGGATGACGTCTCGCCGGCGGCGAGCGCTTCCGGGGGCTCCACGGGGGCCAGCCCCGATCCCCAGGATCAGATCGACGCTCTGCGGGCCCGGGTGGCGGAGCTCTCCCGCCGCCTGGAGCAGCCGCCCGGCGCTGGCTCCGCCCAGCGCTCCTGATGACCGTCTCCTCCGGAGTGGGGCGCCTGGCGCGGCTGACCCGTCCCCTGCGCATCTGGTGGCTGGCCCTGGGCCTGGTGGCGGGGCTGTGGTGGGATCGCCGCCGCTGGACCTACCCCGGCGGCTTCAGCCAGGAGCGCCTGGCCGCCCGCCAGCGCCGCCGCGCCCGCTGGCTCACCGCCCGCTTCCTGGAGCTGGGCTCCGCCTTCATCAAGCTCGGCCAGCTGCTCTCCGCCCGCCCCGACGTGCTGCCGGCCGATGTGGTGGAGGAGCTGGCCCACCTGCAGGACCGGGTGCCCGCCTTCCCCTTCGCGGTGGTGGAATCGATCCTCGAGCAGGAGATGGGGGAGCGCCGGGCCGAGATCATCGACCTGGCCCCCGAACCGCTCGGCTCCGCCAGCCTGGCCCAGGTGCATCGCTCCAGCCTGCGCAGCGGCCGGCAGGTGGTGTTCAAGGTGCAGCGGCCGGGGCTGGAGCGCCTCTTCCGGCTCGATCTGGAGGTGCTGCAGCAGGTGGCCGCCGCCGTGCAGCGCCATCCCCGCTGGGGCCAGGGCCGCGACTGGGTGGGGATCGCCAAGGAATGCCGCCGCGTGCTCCTGCGCGAACTCGATTTCCGGCTCGAGGCCGAACACGCGGCCCGCTTCCGCCAGCAGTTCCTCGACGATCCCGGCATCCGCATCCCGGCGGTGGTCTGGGAGCTGAGCTCCCGCCGGGTGCTCTGCCTCGACTATCTGCCGGGCATCAAGATCACCGACCGCCCCGCCCTGCTGGCGGCGGGCATCGAGCCGGCGGCGGTGGCCGAGAAGGGCGCCGCCAGCTACCTGCAGCAGCTGGTGCGCTTCGGCTTCTTCCACGCCGATCCCCATCCCGGCAACCTGGCGGTGGCCGCCGATGGGGCCCTCATCTATTACGACTTCGGGATGATG
>JBIKTO010000014.1:0-14520 GCA_044348065.1 Cyanobium sp. | reverse complement strand
CGCCAGCACCGAATTGCGCGCCTCCACCGCCTGGTTGGCGCTGGTGGTGAAGATCGCCGGCCGATACGACTCACCCCGGTCGCAGAACTGCCCGCCGCCATCGAACGGATCCACATTGCGCCAGTAGGCCCGCAGCAGCTTCTCGTAGCGCAGCCGCGTGCTGTCGAATCTCACCCGCACCACCTCCCGATGGCCCGTGCCGCCACCCGATACCTGCTTGTAGCTGGGGTTGGCCAGCTTGCCGCCGCTGTAGCCACTGGTCACCTCCAGCACCCCGCTCAGACCCTCCAGATCGTGCTCCAGGCACCAGAAGCAGCCACCCGCCAGCACCGCCTCCTCCGTGGCGGCCCAGGCCGGCGCCGCCAGGCCGACAACCAGCAGCAGCGTGAGGAGCAGGGCGAGCAGGGGCCGGGCGGGGCGCATGGCGATCAGCCGGGGGCGGCGACGGTGACGGGATCGGAAACGGGGAGCTGGTCGAGGATGGCGGCCGCGGCGCGGTCGGTGACGCCGGGTTCCCCCAGCGCCCGCCTGAGCCGACCGTACCCCTCCAGCACCCGCCGCCGGGGCTCGCCGGCCGGATCGAGCAGGGGCTCCACCGCCGCCACGATCGCCGCCGGCGTCAGCTGGGTCTGCAGCAGCTCGGGCACCAGCCGCTCCCCCAGCACCAGGTTCACCGGCGAGATGTGGGGCACGTTGAAGCGCAGCAGATGCTTCGCCACCCAGGCGGTGGGGCGGCTCACCCGGTAGCCCGTCACCTGGGGCACCCCCCGCAGGGCCAGCTCCAGGTTCGCCGTGCCCGATTTGGTGAGCGCCGCATCGGCGGCGGCGCAGAGGCTGGGCCGCAACCCATCGGCCTCGGCCGCCCCCAGCACCCGCGCCCGCACCCCCGCCCTGGCCAGCGCCCGCCGCAGCGGCGCCTCGAAGCCCGCCTGGCCCGCCGGCACCAGCACCTCCAGATCCCGGTGGCGCCGCTGCAGCAGGGCCGCCGCCGCCGCCATCGGCGGCAACAGATAGCGCAATTCCTGGCGGCGGGAGGCGGGCAGCAGCAGCAACACCGGCGTCGCCTCACCGATCCCCAGGCGGCGCCGCGCCTCCGCCCGGCTGGGGGGCGTGCCCAGGGTGTCGATCAAGGGATGGCCCACCCAGGTCACCCGCGCCCCCCGCGAGCCGTAGAAGCGCGCCTCCTCCGGAAAGATCGCCAGGATCCGGTCGGAGAAGCCGATCAGCCGGGTGGTGCCCCCCTCCCCCAGCCGGAACGCCCACTCCTGGGGCGCGATGTAATACGTGATCGGCACCTGGGGGTAATGGCGCCGCAGGCGCAGGCCCAGATTCACATTCGCCCCCATGTAGTCGATCAGCACCACCCCATCGGGCGGGTTCTGACGCAACCAGCGCCGCAGCTTCGCCTGCAGCCGCAGGGTGGGCAGGATCAGCGGCAGCACCTCCCACAGGCCGATCGCCCCCAGTCGGGCGGTATCGGCCAGCAGCCGGGCGCCCGCCCGCTCCATCCGCGGCCCCCCCAGAGCCACCACCTCCAGATCCACCCCCCGTCGGGAGGCCTCCCGATGCAGGGCCGCGATCAGCAGCGACCCCTGCAGATCGCCGGACACCTCGCCGGTGCTCACCAGCAGCCGGGTCATCCGCGCTGGGCCGGCAGCGGCCCCCGGCGGCCCGGACCGATCGAGGCTTCCAGGAAGCCGCAGAGCTCCGCCGCCGCCGCCAGCAGCGGCTGCTGCCGGGCCTGGCGCAACGCCTCCGCCAGCACCAGCTCGCCCCGGTAGATCAGCTGCCAGATCTCCTGCAGCTGGCGCAGTTGCGCCCCCCCATCCAGCTCCGCCAGGCCGCTGCGCCGCAGCCCCACCCGGTTCAGGCCCCGCACCCGCCCCGGATGGCCCTCCACGATCATGAACGGCGGGCAATCCCGGTCGATCCGGCTCATGCCCCCCACCATCGCCAGGCTGCCGATGTGCACGAACTGGTGGATGCCCAGCACGCCGCCGATCACCGCCCGGTCGCCGATCACCACGTGGCCCGCCACCGCCACCCCGTTGGCGATCACGATGCGATCGCCCAGCTGGCAGTTGTGGCCCAGGTGGCTGTAGGCCATCAGCAGGTTGCCGTCGCCGATCCGCGTCTGCTCACCCTCATGGGTGGCCCGATTGATCGTCACGCATTCGCGGATCGTGTTGCCGGCGCCGATCACCACCTCCGTCGGTGCGCCGTCGTACTTCAGGTCCTGGGGTTCGAGGCCCAGACAGGCCCCCGGAAAGATGCGGTTGTCGCGGCCCATCCGCACCCGCCCATCGATCACCACGTGGGGGCCGATGCGACAGCCCTCGCCGATCTCCACCTCCGGGCCGATCACCGCGTAGGGGCCGATCTCCACACCGCCCGCCAGGCGGGCGCGGGGATCCACCAGGGCCGTGGGATGAACGCTGGTCGCCATCGCTGCGCTCGACATCCCTCAGTCCACCAGCGAGAACATCAGCTCGCCGGAGCACACCAGCTGGCCATCGACCGTGACCTCGCCGCGCACCTTGCCGAAGCGCTGGCGCTTGAGGCTGAGCAGCTCACAGCTGATCCGCAGCTGGTCGCCCGGCACCACCGGCTTGCGGAAGCGCACCCCGTCGATGCCCGCGAACACGAACAGCCCCTTGGGCAGATCGGGCATCTGGGTGACGATCAACCCCCCCACCTGGGCCATCGCCTCAACGATCAACACCCCGGGCATCAGCGGTCGGCCCGGGAAATGGCCCTGGAACTGCGGCTCGTTGAGGGTGATGTTCTTGATCGCCACCGCCCGCTTGCCCGGCGTGTACTCGATCACCCGGTCCACCAGGGCAAAGGGGTAGCGGTGCGGCAGCAGATTCATGATCTGCTCGCAACCCAGCAGCGCCGGCTCAACCGGAACGCTGGGCGCGCTGAAGGCACTGGCGGGCGGGGTGGTGACGGTCAAGGGGGATTCAGGCGGTCAGGGGGAGGCGAGTGGGGGAGGCGGCGGTGGCCAGGGCCGCCGCCAGGGCGGTGTGCAGCCCGTGGGAGCCGCGGTAGGCGAACACCTGGGCCCGGGGCAGACCCACAAGCGCCAGGTCCCCCAGTAAATCCAGAAGCTTATGGCGCACCGGTTCATCCACATACCGCAGCGGCGGATTCAGCCACGCCGCCCCATCGCAGACCAGGGCGTTGTCGAGCGCGCCCCCCTGGATCAGCCCGGCGGCGCGCAACTGCTCCACCTGCTCCCGGAAGCCGAAGGTGCGGGCCGGCGCGATCTCCCGCACAAACGCGGCCGGCGTGAGCTCGAGGGAGAAGAGCTGGCGGCCGATCGCCGGCTGGGGGTACTCCACCGCCGCCGCCAGCCGCAACTGTTCGCAGGGGGTGAGGGCGATGAAGCTCAGGCCCTGGCGCAGCAGCAGCGGCTCCGCCGGCACGGGCAGGGGCGCACGCTCCCCCAGCTCCCGCAACCCCGCCTCGGCGATCGCCTCCACCCACGGCAGGGCGGAACCATCCAGCAGCGGGATCTCGCTCCCCTCCACCCAGATCTCCGCCTGGCTGACGCCGCAACCCGCCAGGGCCGCCAGCAGATGCTCCACCGTCGCCAGACGGCCACCATCCAGCGCCAGGGCGGTGCAGAGCTGGGTCTCGCACACCTGATCCGGCGCCAGGCGCTGCAGGGGCTCGCCCGGCCGCTCCAGCCAACCCACCCGGTACCCCGGCCGCTCCGAAGGCTGCAGCCGCACCCGCGCCAGGGCACCGCTGTGCAGGCCCACGCCACGGCGCTCCACCGGGCCGGCGAGGGTGAAGGCCCGGCTGTAATCGTCGGGCCAGGCGGGAGCGGGGGAACCGGCGCCCACTAGAACTTCCAGCCCACGCCCAGGTTGAAGCGCCATTCGCCGGTGAAGTCCTGGCTGGCCACCTCCAGCCGCAGCGGGCCCACCGGCGTGGTCACGATCAGGCCGGTGCCCACCGAGAAGCCCTCACCCGGCTTGAGCAGCAGCCCGCCGGGGTTGCCGGGCACGTTGACCTGGGAGCCGAAGGTGGTGCCGCCATCGATGAACAGCTCGCCGCTGACGATGCTGAAGATCGGGAAGCGGTACTCGATCGTCGCCTCGCCGAAGCTGCGGCCCACCCCCAGGTCGCAGTCGTAGTAGCCCCGCACCGAGTTGCCGCCGCCCACGCAGAAGGCCTCGTAGGTGGGCAGGGAGCCGATGTTCGTGCCCGCCGAGGCCTGGAAGGCCAGCGCCTGGCGGCAATCCTCCGTCTCGCCCGCCTTGGGCCGGCAGCCTTTGTAGAGCTTCAGCCAGCGCACCGGGATGAAGTGGGTGAAGCTGGCCCGCAGCCGGTTGAAGGTGGGCGAATCGGGGCCCACGGAGACGAATTGCTCGGTGCCGAGGCTGAGGAAATTGCCGCGGGTGGGGTTGCGGGGATCGTCGAGGGTGTTCATCGTCGCCGCCAGCCGCACAGCCACCAGGTTGTTGCTGGTGGCGCAGTTGAAGGCGATGCAGATCACCGAATCGATCGGCACCTCGCCGCCATTGCTGTCGAAGTTGTTGCTGGCCACCCCGTAGGGCTGGGAAGAGCCGGAGAAGTTGATCGGCCGCACCTGCTGGGCGCTCAGGCCCAGCACCACGCTCCAGGGAACGCGCTTGTAGGGGTTGCCGCCATTGAGCGGCCGCACGAACTGGAGGTTGCCACCCGCCCGCTGCAGCACCACGGAATTGCCGTTGTAGTTGAACCAGCTCAGGGAATTGTCGGCATCAACGGCATCGCCAACATTATCAAAATTTCTTTCTGTAGGGTTGTTACTGCTGTTGATGTTGTAAGCGTATTTGGTGCCAGGAGCCTCATAAAATTGCGACGCAGTCAGGATGTTGCCGTTGCTCTGGCTCTGGAAGATCTGCGGCACATCCCGGCTGATGAACGCCTTCACCCGGAAGGCCGTGCGGAAGGGATCCCCCTTGATCCAGGGATCGGTGAAGGTGATGTCAAACAGGCCGCCGAACTGGCCGTAGGTGAAGCTGGTGGCCAGGTCCCAGGCGCGACCCAGCAGGTTGCTGTCCTGCAGCTGCACCTGGCCGAACACCCCCTGGCTCTGGCTGTAACCCAGACCGCCGGAGAGCGAACCGGTGGACTGCTCAACGATGCCCAGCACGATCGTCACCTCCCCCGGGTTGGCCGGCTCCGGCTTGAGGGTCACCTTCACGTCGCTGAACAGGCCGGTGCCGTACAGGCGCTTGAGGTCCTCCTCCAGGTTGCGGCGATTGAACAGCTGGCCGGCCTTGAGGGAGATCTCGCGGGTGATCACCCATGGCTTGGTCTTGCCCCTGATCGGCTGGCCCTTGTCGTTGGTGGCGGATCCCTCCTTGGTGAGGAACTGCACCTCCACGCCGGCCACCGTGCCCTGCCGCACCGCCAGCTGCACCTCCCCCTCCGGGCTCACCCGGCTCGGCCCACTCACCCGGGCCAGGGAATAGCCCTGATCCGCATACCACTTCTGCAGCTCCTCCATGCGCGTCTGCAGGGTGCGCAGGTTGAGGGTGCGGCCGAGATCGCCGGCGAAGGTCTCCTGCACCACCTGCGCCGGCACCTTCGCGTCCTGCGGATCGAGGCTCACCTTGGTGAGCACCGGGTTGGGGGTGGCGGTGATGATCAGCCGCACCCCCAGGGGGCTGTCCTGGGGCGCCATGCGCACGTCGGAGAACCAGCCGGTGCCGTAGATCGCCGCCAGGTCGGTCTTCAGGTCGCTGCGGGTCACCTCCGTGCCCGGACTGATGGTGAGCACGTCGTAGACGACCTGCTCCAGACGGGCCTGCTCGGGATGGCCCGCCAGGCCCTCCACCACGATCTCGCTGAGCAGCACCCGCGGCTCCTGGTTGTCGGCCCGCGGGGTCGCCGGCTCGCCGCTGGGGCTGGGGGCCGGCGCCGGGGCGCCCACGGGGGGCTGGGCCGGCGTGGTGCCCGGCCCATCGCCAAGGGGCGCGAAGGGATCCGTGGAAGGCGCCACCGGCGCGGGCGTCCCTGGCGAAGGGGTGCCGGGCACGTCGGAGCTCGGTGCCGCTGGAGCGGCGGTTTCAGCCGCCGGCGCCTGGGCAATCGCACTGGTGGCAGCGGTGGGCGCTTCGGCCCGAACAGGGCCGCCGGCCAGCAGCGCCAGGGCCAGCAGGGGTGCCCCCGCGGCCAGGCCTGGCGGGATGGCAGGGCGGAACAAGGTCGACCTGCGGAGGCGAACGCCGGGCATGGGGGGATTGCGGAGCGGCCAGGCCGCACATCGACGCAGACCTTACCGGCAGGCGCGGGGTTCGGGACAGACCCCTTGGACCCGTTTGAGGACCTCCCCGTAGGCCTCGATCACCCCGCCCAGGTCCTGGCGGAACCGGTCCTTATCGAGGATGCGGTCGGCCGCATCGGCGGTGGCCCGGTCCCAGAGGCGGCAGGTGTCGGGGCTGATCTCATCCGCCACCACCAGCTCCCCCTCCGCCGTGAAGCCCAGCTCGATCTTGAAATCCACCAGCTCCAACCCCACCGAGGCGAACAGCTGGAGCAGCTCCCGGTTCACCAGCAGCGCCAGCTCCCCGAGCCGCTGACGCTCCGCCGGGCTGAGCAGCCCCAGCCGCTCGAGCCGCGCCTCGCTGAGCAGCGGATCGCCCAGGGCGTCATCCTTGTAATACAGGTCGAGCAGTGGTGGCTCCAGGGCCGTGCCCGCCGCGATCGGCATCTGGCGGCAGAGCGAGCCGGCGGCCCGATTGCGCACCACCACCTCCACCGGCACGATCCGCACCGGACGCACCAGCATCCAGCGCTCGCCGTCGATCCCCAGGTAGTGGGTGGGCACCCCCCGGCCGACCAGATGCTCAAACAGGTGGGCGGAGATGCGGCAGTTGAGCGCCCCCTTGCCCGCCAGCTGGGCCTTCTTGACGGCGTTGAAGGCCGTGGCGTCGTCCTTGAACTCCACCGCCAGCCGATCCGGCCGGTCGGTGGCGTGCACCCGCTTGGCCTTGCCCTCGTGGAGCAGCGGGCCGAGAACGATGGCGGAGGGGGCGTCGGCGGTCATGGCGTCGGGGGGGTGGGTTCGGGGCGGTGGCCACCGGGCGAGCGGGGGGAGCGGAGCTGGGTTTCCAGCTGGCGGCTGCGGACCGCCGCGGCCGGATCCCGCCGCCGCAGTCGCCATTCCCCATAGGCATCATCGAGGCGACCGCTCAGGCGCAGGCGACGCTCGATCGCCCGGGCGCTGGGGGGATCGAGATCGGTCTGCTCATCGAGAATCTCCGTCACCAGGCTCCAGGCCCCGGCGGCGGCGGCCTGCTCCAGGGCCGTCTCCAGCAGCACCTCCCGCTCCGCCGGCGGCAGGCCGTCGAACAGCCGCACCGCCCGCTGCAAGCGCTCCGCTCCGGCCACGCCGCCCTGGCCGGAGGCCAGCAGCAGCTCGGCCGCGGCCCGGCGCAGCCCGCGACCCTCAAGGTGATCCGCCAGCAGATCCGCCGCCGCCCGGCTGCGCACCGTGCCATCCTCCAGCCGCTGGATCGGCAGCAGCAGGCTCTGGAGGGTGGCGGGATCGGAGGCGCTCAGCCGCTCCAGGGCCAGGGCGGCGCGGCGGTGATCCAGGGCGGCCGTGGCGGCGCGCCACTGCAGCAGCAGCCACTGCACCCGGCCGGCCCCGGGACCCGGCCCATAGCGGCCCAGCACCTCCAGGGCGGCCTGGGGCGCCTGGCAGCTCAGCAGCACATCGGCGTTGGCCAGCACCACCGGCAGGGGCTGGGGGGCGGGATGGATCGCCAGCAGCCGCTGCCGCAGCCGCTCCAGCCGCAGCCGATCGTCCTCCGCCAGGCTGCGACGGCAGAGGGCGTCGAGCCCCGCCAGGTCGGCGCCGGCCAGGCGCGAGGCGAATTCCGGCTCCGAGAGCGGCACCAGCGGAGCGGCCGCCGGCGTGGGGGCCGGAGCCACAATCACCGGCCCCGCCCCAGCCGCCGGCCCCGCCGCCGCCGGTGCGGCCGCCGCCGGGGCTGGGCTGATCAGGGCCAGGGCCGCCGCCAGCGACGCCGCCGGAGCTGCCGCCACGGCCCTGAGCCCCCGGGCCCGGCACCGCGGAAGCAGGTTCGCTGTCGCAGGCAAAGACACGGTCACCGACAATTACGCAAGCCCCTCGCGCGGGCGGCCCGAGGGACGCGCCCGGCCGCTCAACCTACCGGCGCCCGCGCTCCCTGGCTCCCCTCCCCCCCAACGCCTCCCCACCCGCCGCCATGGCCGCCACCCCCGCCAACCTCCCCCCGCCCGAGCGGATCCTGGTGGTGGGCGGCGGCGGCCGGGAGAACGCCCTGGGCTGGGCCCTGGCCCGCTGCCCCGGCGTTCAGGCGGTGTGGATCAGCCCGGGCAACGGCGGCACCGCCGAGCTGGCCGGCTGCCGCCAGCTGGCAATCGCGGAGGACGACCCCGACGCCCTGGCCGCCGCCTGCGCCGAGCTCGGCATTGCCCTGGTGGTGGTGGGTCCGGAGGCGCCCCTGGCGGCCGGCCTGGCCGACCGCCTGCGTGCCCGGGGGCTCGCCGTCTTCGGCCCCGGCGCCGATGGGGCCCAGCTGGAGGCGAGCAAGCAGTGGGCCAAGGCGCTGATGCAGGAAGCCGGCGTGCCCACCGCCGCCTACTGGCCCGCCGACCGCCTGGAGGATGCCCTGGCGGTGCTCCACCAGCAGAACCGACCCCTGGTGGTCAAGGCCGATGGGCTGGCCGCCGGCAAGGGGGTCACCGTGGCCGCCAGCGTCGCCGAGAGTGAGGCCGCGATCCGGGAGGTGTTCCAGGGCCGCTTCGGCACCCCCTCCCTGGTGCTCGAGGAGTGCCTGAGCGGTCCGGAGGTGTCCGTCTTCGCCCTCACCGATGGCCGCGCCATGGTGCTGCTGCCCCCCGCCCAGGACCACAAACGCATCGGCGAGGGGGACACCGGCCCCAACACCGGCGGCATGGGCGCCTACGCCCCGGCTCCCCTGCTCGACGCCGCCGGCCTGGAGCGGGTGCGCCGGGAGGTGCTCGAACCCACCCTCGCCCGCCTGCGGGCCCGCGGCGTCGACTACCGCGGCGTCATCTACGCCGGCCTGATGCTCACCGCCGACGGGCCGCGGGTGATCGAATTCAACTGTCGCTTCGGCGATCCGGAGTGCGAAACCCTGATGCCCCTGCTCGGGCCGGAGCTGGCGGCGGTGCTGCGGGCCTGCGCCGAGGGCCATCTGGCCGCCGCCCCGCCCCTCAGCGTGCGCCCCGGCTGCAGCGCCTGCGTGATCGCGGCCGCCGAGGGCTATCCCGGGGAGGTGCGGCGGGGCGACCCGATCAGCAGCGCCCTGACGAGCGGCGACACCCTGCAGCTGTTCCACGCCGGCAGCCGCCGCGACGCCGACGGCACCTGCCGCACCGCCGGCGGTCGGGTGCTGGCGCTGGTGGCCCAGGCGGACGACTTCGACACCGCCTTCGCCCGCGCCTATGGCGGCCTGGAGCAGGTGGGCTTCACCGGGATGACCTTCCGCCGCGACATCGGCCATCAGGTGCGCCGCCGATGAACGACTGGCGCGGAAGACTGGCCCGCTGGTGGGCCGAGTTCAGCCTGCAGACCAAGCTGCTGGCGGTCGCCACCCTGGTGGTCAGCCTGCTGATGACCGGCATCACCTTCCTGGCCCTCAACGGCATCCAGCAGGACGTGCGGCTCAGCGACACCCGCTACGCCCGCGACCTGGGCCTGCTGGTGGCCGCCAACGTCAACCCCCTGGTGACCCGCGGCGCCGACCGGGAGCTGGCCACGGTGGCGGAGCGCTTCTGGAGCTCCAGCCGCAGCCTGCGCTACATCGTGTTCGCCGACGCCGAGGGGGTGATCTACCTCGGCATCCCGATGGGCAACGGCGGCGCCTCCCAGGGGGACGACCAGCTGCTCAGCCGCCGCCTGGAGCTGCCGGCCGACCTGCAGAAGCGCCCCGACAACCCCCTGATCCGCCAGCACCTCAGCCCCGACGGCCAGGTCACCGACGTGTTCGTGCCCCTGATCGACGGCGATCGCTACCTGGGGGTGGTGGCCCTGGGGGTCAACCCGAACGAAACCGTGCTGGCCAGCTCCGCCCTCACCCGCGAGGTGACCGTGGCGGTGTTCATCTCGATCTGGGTGCTGGTGATCCTCGGCTCGGTGTTCAACGCCCTCACCATCACCCAGCCGGTGAAGGAGCTGCTGCGGGGAGTGAAGCGCGTCGCCGGTGGCGACTTCGCCACCCGCATCGCCCTGCCGGTGGGGGGCGAACTGGGGGAGCTGCTGGAGGGCTTCAACACCATGGCCTCCCGTCTGGAGGCCTACGACGAGGCCAACATCGAGGAGCTGCAGGCCGCCCAGGTGAAGCAGCAGTCCCTGATCGCCACCATGGCCGACGGCGCCGTGCTGCTCGATGAGGAAGGTCGGATCGTGCTGGTCAACCCCACCGCCCGCCGCCTGTTCCGCTGGGAGGGCCGCAAGCTGGAGGGCACGGATCTGGAAAGCCAGCTGCCCGACCGGCTGGCGATCGAGCTCCACCCCCTGCTCAGCGGCCTGATCGCCAGCGAGAAAGACCTGGCCGATGTGCGCTGCAGCCTCGGCGAACCCTCCCGCACCCTGCGCATCGTGCTCCAGTCGGTGCGGGATGCCAGCGGTGAGATCCTCAAGGGCATCGCCATGACCATCCAGGACCTCACCCGTGAGGTGGAGCTCAACGCCGCCCAGAGCCGCTTCATCAGCAACGTCTCCCACGAGCTGCGCACACCGCTCTTCAACATCAAGAGCTACGTCGAAACCCTGCACGATCTGGGCGACCAGCTCACCGAGGAGCAGCACCGCGAGTTCCTGGCCATCGCCAACGCCGAGACCGACCGGCTGACGCGACTGGTCAACGACGTGCTCGACCTCTCCCGCCTCGAATCCGACCGGGTCTGGGCATTCGAGCCGATCGAGGTGGCGCCGGCGATCGAACAGACCCTGCGCACCTACCGCCTCAACGCCGAGGACAAGGGGGTCTCCCTGCACCTGGAGGCCGATCCCCAGCTGCCGCGGGTGATGGGCAACTGGGACCTGCTGCTCCAGGTGTTCGACAACCTGGTGGGCAACGCCCTCAAGTTCACCGCCCCGGGCGGACAGCTGGTGCTGCGGGCCTACCCCTGGCCCGACCACTGCCGCCTGGAGCCCGACACCGGACCCTCCAGCAACCCCACCTGCGCCCTCACCTCCCCCCTGCCGCGTCTGCGCATCGAGATTGCCGACAGCGGCTACGGCATCTCCGCCGCCGACCAGGAGCGCATCTTCGAGCGCTTCTACCGGGTGGAGAACGCCGTGCACACCGAGGCGGGCACCGGCCTGGGCCTCTCAATCGTGCGCGGCATCCTCGAGAAGCACGGCAGCCAGGTGCAGATGGCCAGCGAACCCGAGGTGGGCACCACCTTCTGGTTCGACCTTCCCCTCGAGCACGCCGACAGCGATGAGCTGGCCCTGCAGGCCGAACGCCGCGCCTATGAGCGGGAGCGACAGGTGGCCTGAAGGCTCAGGTGTCGTCGGCGACGCCGCGCACGATCCGGGCCAGATCGGCCCGCTCGTCGACGCTGACCCGGTGCGGCACGCCGCTGATGATGCGCTCGAAATTGGAGAAGGAATCCTTGATCTCCGGGCCGTTGCCGGTGATCACGAATTCCCGGATCCCCTTGTCGTGCCAGGAGCCGCGCATCTTGAACACATTCAGGGCCCGCGCCATCTCGCCGCGGATCTCCACGTACTGCAACAGCAGGATCGTGTCGGTGATCGTGGAGATGTGCGAATCGGTGATCGAATGGCTACCCATGAACTCCTCGGAGGTGTTCGTGAAGAAGCCGGCGATCTCCTCCTGCTTGGCGTAGCCGGTCACCCCGATCACAAACTGGCGGAAGGCGTTGTGGCTGACGCCGCGGGCGAGGGCCGAGAGGGAATCGATCGCCATCCGCGATGGCTTGAACTGGTTGATCTCCGTCTTGATGATCTGAAGGTGATCCTCCAGACCGGTGGATTCCGGGTAGGCGCAGATGATCTTCAGCAGCCCGTCCTGCTCCATCTGCTCGAAATCGATGCCCCAGCTGGTGGCGTTGCGCAATAGCTGGGCGCGCGATTCCTCATAGGCGAACAGGATCGCCCGCTCCTTGCTGCGGCAGGCGTCCTCGATGAACTTCGACACCAGCAACGTCTTGCCAGTGCCCGTGGCGCCGGTGGCGAGGATGATCGAATCCTTGAAGAAGCCACCGCCGCACATCTCATCCAACCGCGGCACGCCGGAGCTGAGCCGCACGTTCGAGCTGCGCTGGGTGAGCCGCATCGCCCCGAGCGGGAAGATGCTCACACCATGGGCTCCCATCGTGAAGGGAAATTCACCCTTCATGTGGGTGGTGCCGCGCAGCTTGAGGATCTCCACGGTGCGTCGCCGCCGCTCCCCCTCCAGCACGTTGCGCAGGATCACCACATTGTCGGAGACGAACTCCTCGACGCCGTAGCGGGCGATCGGTCCGTACTCATCGATCCGCTCGGTGGTCATCACGGTGGTGACGCCGATCTCCTTGAGCCGGGCGATCAGGCGGAAGATCTCGCGCCGCACCACCGACACCGCATCGTATTGCTGGAAGACCGCCGTGATCGAATCGATGGCGACCCGCTTGGCCTTGTACTTGCGGATCGCGTAATTGATGCGCTCGATCAGGCCGGAGAGATCGAAGCTGCCCGCCACATCCTGGCCGTCCGGATCGGGGGAGGCATCGAGCAGGAAGAGCTTGTCCTGCTCCACCATCTCCTGCAGGTTCCAGCCGAAGCTGGCGGCGTTGCGCAGGATGTCGAGCGGCGACTCTTCAAAGGTGACGAAAATGCCCGGTTCGTTGAACTGGCGGATGCCGTTGTAAAGGAAGTTCAACGAGAACACCGTCTTGCCGGTGCCCGAGGTGCCGGAGATCAGGGTCGCCCGCGCCACGGGCAGGCCGCCATGGCAGATGTCATCGAAGCCTTCGATGCCGGTGGGCAGCTTCTGCACCTGCATCAACGTGCTGCCGGAGGCGTGGGGGGCCAGGCTGGGGTCCTGCATCGAACGGGGGGCGGTGACGGGGAGATGGGGAGGGAGCCCTGGGGGCGGGAGCGGCTGGGGAGATCAATCCTCGGCTGGTGGGGGAGGCGGTTCGCCCTGCAGGCTGCGATCGGCGGCGTGCTGCTCCTCATCGAGGCCGAACCCTTCTTCGCTGAGCTCCTCGTAGAGCAGATCGAGGCCGATCAGCACCCGCTCCCGATCCGAGAGGTCGCCGATGATGCGCCGCACCGGCGGCGGCAGGATCTTGGCGAGGGTGGGGGTGGCGAGGATCTTGTCCTCCTCCGCCAACTGGGGATTCTTGAGCACGTCGATCACCTTCAGCGCGTAAACACCCCGGAATTCGGTTTCGAGGATGTTGCGCAGGGTTTTCAGGGCCCGCATCGAATTGGGGGTGTTGCCGGCCACGTAAAGCTTGAGGATGTAGGTCTTGCGGGGCACCATCTCAACTGCACTCCTGGGTGAGCAGACTGGAGCCGCTACGGGTTTCGCCCATCTCGCCCGCCAGGATCGGCAGGTCGGGGGGGACGGAGCGGCGGTACATCTCGCAGAGGTGAGCCATCACGTCGAGCAGGGCGAGGCGATAGTCCTGGAGGAAATCATTTTTATGACCCTCCAGCTTGAGCTGCTTCCAGAAGCCATCAATCAGATTCATGTGAATTTCAACCGTGTTGGTGATCGGTAAATCCGCGAAGAAGGCCGTATTCACGAAGCTCTCCAGCGCCTGGTTCGCCGCCGCCGGATCGCGGAAGTAGCTGATCAGCAGATCGCGGTAGGTGCGGGTCAGGGAGCGCAGCAGGTCCTCCCGGTCCGGCTCCGACAGGTTGCGCAGGAAGCGGGAGGGATCCCGCTTGTAGTAAACCCCCAGGTAGCCGAGGCGCCCCTTGAGCCGGTTGGCCAGCTTCCAGCGCTCCGCCATGTCGTTTCCCCCTCCGGGCGTGAGGCTGCCGCCGCTGAGCAGACCGCGGCGCAGGAAGCGCGAGACGGCCGCGTCGAGGCTGTAGCTGAGCTGCTCGAGCTGGTCGGGCGGCAGATGCACCTCGCAATCGTGGTACTCCACCTGGCCGGTGACCTCGCCGATCACCACCGCCGGCAGCAGCAGCCCCATGTCGCCGAGCTGCCGCAGCGCCACCCCCGCGACCACCCCCTGCTCCAGCAGCACGGCATCGAAATCCTCACGGCGCCGATCGAGGCAGGCCACCGGGTCACCATCCGGGTCGAGCCTCTCCAACCGATAGCGGCCGCCGCGCAGCCACTGGCCACAGACCTCCGCGAGGCGGACGTCCCGGATCAGCGAAGCGATGGTGAGGGCCGGTTCGGGCATCGGGCAAGGGGTCGTTCAGCCCGCGCTGGGCTGCATGCATGTTGACGAAAGGAAGGCGCGGAGGGGAGGATCTCTGTTTGTCTTTCGATTGCCATGAGTCCAGGCCCAATGGCGGGATCTCCA